>JBATTL010000646.1:0-4050 GCA_049670525.1 Thiohalocapsa sp.
GCGCACTGCTGGACATCTTTCCGATGGGCAGCACGCAACCGCTGCGTATCGATTTGTTCGACGACGAGGTGGAAACCATTCGCACCTTCGACCCGGACAGCCAGCGTTCCATCGACAAACTGAAACAGGTGCGCATGCTCCCGGCGCGGGAGTTCCCCTTCACCGATGAGGCCATCACGGCCTTCCGTCAGCGCTGGCGTGCCACCATCGACGCCGACCCCAAGGCCAGCATCATCTACCGAGAGGTCTCCGAGAGACGGATGCCCGGCGGCATCGAATACTATCTGCCGCTTTTCTTCGAGCAAACCGCGACGCTTTTCGACTACCTGCCGGACGCAACGCTGGCATTCGAATCCGCCGACACGCGCGACGCCGCCCACTCCGCCATTGACGCGATCGAGGCCCGCCACGAGCAGCGTCGGTATGATCCGGAACGACCGCTTCTGTCGCCTCAGACTCTCTATCTAAGCCCGGACGAGCTTGCCGGCCGCCTCAACGCCCTACCCGGCCTGTGTTGGCAGTCGCCGGAGGTGGCGCAGCGGCGCAAAGGCTATAGCGCGGTGTGCAATTTCGCCACCGCCACACCACCGGCACTGGCCATCCAGGGCCGTGCGGCCGAGCCGGCTGCGGCCTTGAAGGCATTCCTCGCTGTCCCCGGCCGCCGCACACTGCTGCTCGCCGAGAGCACCGGTCGGCGTGAGATGCTGACCGACAACCTGCTGGGCTTCCACATCCAGCCCAGCGCCGTGGACAGCTGGCAACAGTTTGCCAACGGCGACACGACGCACGGCATCACGGTTGCGCCGCTGGAGCAGCCTCTGTTGCTGGAGCGCGAGGGCATCGCGCTGATCACCGAGACCCAGCTCTATGGTGAGAAGGTGCGCCAGGAGCGCAGGCGCAAGTCCAGGGAGCGCGACGGCGAGGCCGTGGTGCGCAACCTCACCGAGCTGCATGAAGGTGCGCCGGTGGTCCATGAGGAGCATGGTGTCGGACGATTCCTGGGGCTGCAGACACTGGACGTCGGCGGCAGCCGCACCGAATTCCTCGCCCTCGAATACGCCAAGGGCGACAAGCTGTACGTGCCGGTCAGCTCGCTGCACCTGATCTCCCGCTACACCGGTTCCGCCGAAGACAGTGCGCCCCTGCACCGCCTTGGCGGGGATCAATGGGATCGGATCAAAAAGAAGGCGGCACAAAAGGCACACGACGTGGCCGCCGAGCTGCTCGACATTTACGCCCGTCGCGCCGCCCGCGAGGGCATCGCCTTTCCGGACCCCGGCGCCGACTACGCCGCCTTTGCCACGGCCTTCGAATTCGAGGAGACGCCAGACCAACAACGCGCCATCGAAGCCATACTCGGCGATTTGGCCGATCCCAAGCCGATGGATCGCGTGGTCTGCGGTGATGTCGGGTTCGGCAAGACCGAGGTCGCCATGCGCGCCGCCTTCGTCGCCGTCAATGGTGGCCGCCAGGTGGCGGTGCTAGTGCCCACAACGCTGCTGGCCCAGCAGCATTTCCAGAACCTATCCGACCGTTTCGCGGATTGGCCGATCAGAGTCGAGAGTTTGTCGCGCTTTCAAAATCCAAAGGAGACCAAGGCCGTGACCGACGGTCTGGCCGCCGGCACCGTCGACATCGTCGTCGGCACGCACAAGCTGTTGCAGCCATCGATCCGATTCAAGAACCTTGGCTTGGCCATCATCGACGAGGAACACCGATTCGGCGTGCGTGATAAGGAACGGGTCAAGAGTCTGCGCAGCGAGGTGGACGTGCTAACGCTGACCGCAACACCCATCCCGCGCACACTCAATATGGCCATGTCCGGTCTGCGCGATCTGTCCATCATCGCCACGCCGCCGGTGGAGCGTCACCCCATCAAGACCTTCGTATCGTCCTGGAACGACGCGCTGATCCAGGAGGCCTGTCAGCGCGAAATCAACCGCGGCGGTCAGATCTACTTCCTGCACAACGAGGTCGAGACGATCGAGAACATGGCGCAGAAGATCGAGGCCCTGGTGCCGAGCGCGCGGGTCGACTATGCGCACGGCCAGATGCGCGAGCGCGACCTGGAACGGGTCATGCGCGACTTCTATCACCGCCGCTTCAACCTGCTGGTCTGCACGACCATCATCGAGAGCGGCATCGACGTGCCCAGCGCCAACACCATCATCATCAACCGCGCCGACAAGCTCGGCCTCGCCCAACTGCACCAGTTGCGCGGACGCGTCGGGCGCTCCCACCATCGCGCCTACGCCTATCTGATCACGCCCCCGGCCAAGGCAATCACCGCGGATGCGAAGAAGCGCCTGGAGGCGATCGAGTCCCTGGAGGACCTGGGTGCCGGCTTCACGCTCGCTACCCACGATCTCGAAATCCGCGGCGCCGGCGAGCTGCTGGGCGACGAGCAATCCGGCCAGATCCACGAAATCGGCTTCACCCTCTACATGGACCTGCTCGAACGCGCCGTCGAGGCCCTGAAGGCCGGTCGCACACCGGAACTCGACCGCCCGCTGGACCACGGCGCCGAGATCGACTTGGGGCTCCCCGCCCTGCTCCCGGACGACTACCTTCCGGACGTGCATACGCGCCTGGTGACGTACAAACGCATCGCCAACGCCTTGGACGCTCCGGAGCTCAAAGAACTTCAGGTGGAAATGATCGACCGTTTCGGTCTGCTGCCTGACGCGACCAAGAACCTGTTCGCCATCACCGGGCTCAAACTACGGGTCCAGCCCCTGGGCATCCGCAAGATGGAGGCGGGTCCAAGAGGCGGGCGCATCCTGTTCGGCGAGCAGCCCAATATCGACCACATGCGCCTGATCAAACTCATTCAATCCCGCCCCAAAGACTACAAGCTCGACCAGGCCAGTGGTGCGCTGCGCTTCGCGATGGACATGGCCGATCCCGCCAAACGCATCGCCCAGATCGAGACCTTGGTCGGGCAGCTCACCGCTTGAGCAGGCGCAGATGGTCGCGCAGGTCTTTAGGCCGACAATCGGCGCGCATGCCTGTGTCGGATCGCCGGTGCAGCGAACCGGGACGCCCGCCGCGGAAACGACGGCGTTTGCCGCAACCCATCAAGATCGGTGATCGCCGGCGGCGCGCCCGGGCAGATTCTGGATCAGCAACTCCCGGTTGCGATAGCGCACATCCTCACCTTCGACAACATAGATCACCTGCTCGGCGATATTGCTGGCATGGCTGCCGATCCGCTCAAGCGTATGAGTCGTCGTCAGCAGATCGGTTGCCGTGGGCTGTCGGCGCGCGATGATTCGAAACACCTCTTCGCCAGCATCGAGGTTCAGTGCATCGAGCTGCGGCTCGCGTTCGAGGACCCGACGCGCCTCGGCAGCGCCGCCCTCCACCAGCGCCATGACCGCAAGCTGCGTCTGGTCCAATGTGCGCTCAACCATCTCCAACGCAATCGCGCGCAGGCGGGTGAGTTCGCGGTCATAGGCGCTGACGATGTGTCGCTTGTGGCCAGCAGGCCGCGACGCGAGGATTCGCGTAATCTCAATGCCGCCCCCAAATCGAGACGACATCGAACGCATCTAACCGGAGCCATCTCATGTCCCATGTCCCGACCAATGAGGCCCCGAGGCTGCGCAGTATGCTGGAGGGCCTGATCGCGACGCCGTCGGTCAGCAGCGTCACGCCGGCATGGGACCAGAGCAACCTGCCGCTGCTGGAGCTCCTGGCGGGCTGGCTCCGGGATGCCGGCTTCCGCGTCGAACTGCTGGAGATCCCGGGGCGCCTGGACAAGGCCAACCTGGTTGCGACCCTGGGCACGGGCCCCGGCGGTCTGGTGCTTTCCGGGCATGCGGATACAGTCCCGTTCGATGCCCCGCTCTGGCAACACGACCCACTCAAGCTCTGCGAGGATGGCGGGCGGTTGTTCGGCCTCGGCACGTCGGACATGAAATCCTTCCTCGCACTGGCGATCGACGCCGCCCGCGGCCTGACGGCCAAGAACCTGAAGCGGCCGCTGATCATTCTCGCCACCGCCGACGAGGAGTCGGCCATGCATGGCGCCCGCGCGCTGGCCGAGGC
>JBATTL010000647.1:0-1652 GCA_049670525.1 Thiohalocapsa sp.
CGGCCGCGGCGCTCAGCTCCCACAACAGCGATGATGCGGTCTACCGGGAACAGGAGCGCCTGGTCTTCGCACCCTACCCTAGCGAAGACCGCCTACAACTGCACGTCAGCGCCATTTCCATCGACTCCAGCGACGGCAACACCAACGACGCCGTCTACCACTGGGTGCAGACCCGCAGCCGTCAGCACCGGGGCGTGCAGATCATGGCCAGCAAGGGCGCGAGCGTCGATCGCGAAATCTAGAGCCTGCCGAAACCGCGCGCGGTCAACCCGCTCAACCCCAACAAACAGACCAAGGCCGACCGCTGGGGCCTGAAAGTCTTCGAGGTCGGCACCTGGCGCGCCAAGGACTACCTCTCCGCGCGCTGGAAACTGAAGGCCCCCAACCAGCCCTCAGCAAGCCAGCAGCGCTGACGACTGGGCCGGGGCCGAAGTCCAAGAACCCCGTTATTGCGAAAGGCGGCCGGGGGCTCTGACCATAGCCACCGCCCACTCCGACGCCCTGTTCGCGTTGCGTACCGACATCGGTCGCGTTATGCGCCAGGCCACCGGGCTGCATGAGCGCCTGGCGCCGCCGGCGGCCGAGGACATCCTGTGCACGATCCAGCGCGAGCACGTTGGGGTGAGCTGTACATCCCGCCGCCGTCGCGCGAGGAGCGCGACCAGGCGATCCGCGACGCCGTGGCCTGCGGACTTACGGTGGCCGAGTGTGCACGCCGCTATGCGGTGACGCGGGCGACGGTTTACCGGGTCTTGGGCACCTGAAGCCGCGCCAGTGACCACTTCGCTAGAGTTTGTGCTGGATCCCCGCTTGCCGGAGGATGGCGTTTGCAGTCGGATTAGCCTTGATGGTGACAGGCACCGAGAAGTGCTTGCCTGTGATGGGGCTGCGCCAGATCTCGTGACTGCCCTTTCCTTCGCGGATCAGGCTGCACTCGGCGCCTTCCAGGATCTTGCCCAACTGGCGGTACAGCGAGCCTCCCACGGCCTACAACGCGTGTCGATGCTCGGCGGTATCTGCGGCGAAGTTCGCGAAGTGCAGGCGCAAGGACTCCCGGTCGCCAAGCCCATTCAGATCAGCCAGTTCCGGCGCGATCTCCCAGACACGCGCTTGCAGCGCTTCGAGACTGTCTGCCTCTGTGACCAGGCCGAGCGCGGCGCACTCGGCGGTCCAGATGCCGTCGCATTGGCTGACGCCGACAGTGAAGAGCGGTGGTGTGTTGTTCATGACGTCAGTCTAGCATGCTTGACAAACGCGCCCTTGACGCTGTGGCGAAGAGCGCCTAGCCGCCACTCTGCCGCGGAACATTCCGCGGCCGGGTCTAGCAGCCCGAACCCAGGAGCTCACAAGCGCTCACTCGAAGCGCTTTTCTTGCGTCCGCGCTTTATGGCGGATGTCATGGGGGCGCCTTCGGGCGAGCGGTTGCTCTTGGGCCGTCATGCCAGCCCTGGGGCGTCCGCCACCCTCTCGACTGGGATTGATGGCGGCGGTTCTCTCAACCAAGAGGGCACCACGTGACCGCTCAAACCTTTCCGGTGTCGCCCGACACCAGAATTCCTTACGTCGAGTACCAAGGCCAACTCGTCGTCACTATTGCCATGGTGGACAAGGTGCATTGCCGGAAGGAAAAGCATTCCGGAAGAATGTTCCGG
>JBATTL010000648.1:0-6819 GCA_049670525.1 Thiohalocapsa sp.
AGCGCATGCCCCTCCTCACCGGCAAGGGCCGCATTACCTAACGCAGCGGCGCGCTCGATGCTGAGAATGCGCTGTTCAGTCTCATCAATAAAGGTTGCGACCACCGCTGGCATAAGCTCATTGGACAGATCCTGGACGAGCGCGGCAATAACCGTTTCGTCAAGCGGACCATCGCCTCTTGCGGCGCCACCGGCAACGTCCACAGCCAAGGGCGCCCCGGCGAATGCCACCGTGGACAGGACCGTCTGCGATCCCGTCGGAAACGCCGCTCTGGCAGGCGTCGATTGCAACTCGGTTGATGCGGAATCGAGCCAACGGACCAGAGCCCGGTACAGCGCCATGCGCTCCACCGGCTTGGTCAGATAATCGTCCATACCGGCATCCAGACAGCGTTGGCGATCCTCGTCGAACGCATTCGCGGTCATCGCAACGATCGGCACACGTCCCCGCTTGCCGGGCAACGCACGGATGCAGCCGGTAGCCTCGAGCCCGTCCATTTCCGGCATCGCGACATCCATGAGCACCAGGCCATAGCTTCGCCGGTTCACAGCTGCCACGGCTTGCAGTCCGTTCTCGGCCACATCCACCCGAAAACCGGCCTTGGTCAGAATAGTGGTAGCCACGAGCTGGTTGGCTCGGCTGTCCTCGGCCAATAACACCGTGGTCGCGGACGCCGCGCAACGGGTCACTCTTTCCGCCAGATCATCGTCGGGAGTGGTCTCCCGGACGGGTGACGTAGCCGCGGCGGCCTGGACCAAACGCGCGATCAAATCAGAGGGCACGACCGGAATACGTAAGGAGGCGATAGCACGTCCGGGTTCGCCGACATTGGCCGGACAGTGCGTACCGATCTGGTACAGCGCGACGCGGCGTGGTCCGAGCACAGTTCCGGCTGAAGTCGCGCCGGGCCTGTGCTCGAGCAGAACCTCGCCGCAGCTACCCACGGCGGCTCCCTGCACCAATGGAGGCTCGATCGTGACATCGAGCCCGAACGCGCCAAGCTGATCAGCCAGATTCTCCGCTACCAACGCATTGTCCAGCCAAAGCGTTAGCTGCCAATCCAAGAGCGGGGCAGCCGCATCCGCGCGCGCGCCGAGGCCATTCCGACAGGCCTCCGTGAGCGGCAACGACAACGCGAAACAGCTGCCCTCCCCCAACGCGCTGGTTAGTTCGATATCTCCACCGAGCGCGCGTGCCAGCCTGCGACTGATCGCGAGTCCGAGCCCACTTCCACCGTACTTCCGGCTGTCCGCCTGGTCCGCCTGCACAAACTCGTCAAACAGATCCGCCTGGTTCTCGGCAGCAATCCCAATCCCGGTATCGACAACCCCTATCCGCAGAGTGTCCCCGTCCCGATTCAGGGCCAACTGGATGCGCACAGCTCCTTCATGGGTGAACTTGATGGCATTTCCAACCAGGTTCAGCAGGATCTGCCGCACCAATCCCGGGGCCGTTTCGATGCGCAACGGAACCGCGGGATCACAGAACACCGTCAGTTGTACGTCCTTGGCGGAGGCACGCGCGGCGAGCAAATCGATCACGCTCTTGACGATTTCCTCGGGATCGCTCGACCGCGGCGCGGGCTCCACCCGCCCTGCTTCGATCTTGGAGAAGTCGAGTACAGCGTTGACAATAGACAGCAAGGCACTGGCGGAGTCACTGGCGGTTGCCGCGAAGCCGCGCTGCTCGTCGTCCAGCCCGGTTTCGAGCAACAGCTCGTTCATATTCAAGATCGCGTTCAGCGGCGTGCGGATCTCATGGCTCATCGAGGCGAGGAATCGGGACTTTGCCTCACTCGCATCGCGCGCGCGCTGCGCGTTTTCCTCCAGCATGTCCTCGTAGCGCTTGCGATCGGAGATATCGCGCATGAAGGCGGTGCGATACTCGCCCTGATCCGTGCGCCAACGCGTTGCAGTGATCTCCAGCGGGAGATCGCGACCATCTTTGCGCAACAGCGAGCGCTCTCGCCTGCGCCCAATGCCGTCATCACGGGCGCCGAACAGCAATCCGCTGGCGGTGTCGTCCGCGCCCAAATCGGAACCCGCGATGCAGGCGTCCAAAGGGCGCCCGACGATTTCTTCGCGCGCATAGCCGAACAGTCGTTCGGCGGAAGGATTGTAATCCAAGACTCTACCCTCTCCATCGATTGAGACGATCCCATCGAGAGCGGTCTCGACCAAACGATGTTTTTGTCGCTCGCTTTCTGTGATCCGTCCCATCAACTGATGCGATTCAGTGAGCGCCTCCCGCAAGGCCGCGTAAGAATCGGCAAGTTGCTGCGACATGTGATTGAGGGCCCGCGCCACTCGTCCGAGGTCGGGATCTTGTGGCTCTTGGAGCTGGACGCCCGGCCCCTCAAGCGCGATGCGTTCCGCTCCTCGCTGCAATTCCTCCAGCTGGTGCCTACGACGCCTCATCGACAGCGCCGAGAAGCCCATGGCCAGAAGAACCTGGAGCGTCGCCACCGACAGCACGAACCAGGTCGCCCGAGCCATCAGCGCGTCCAAGCGCTCGGTCGTCAAGGCCAAATCGACCCGCCCCAGGATCGTCTGATCCATGACGATGGGCGCAGTGGCGCGAGTAGCCGCATTCAAGGATCCAGAAAAGCGTCCGGGGCCGGATTCCATGGCATTGCCGCGAGCACTGCCGATGGCGTAGGTCGCAATCAGCTCGTCATTGGCACCGAACACACGCGCACCTGCGACTTCCGGATCGAATTCCAACGACTCAAGCAATCCGGGAATCCGATCGAACTCCGCAGCACGCACGAAATCGCGCACGGACAGCGCGAGCATCTGCGCCGCAGTCTGCCCGCGCTGCGTAAGTTGCTGTCGATTCGATGCGGCCAGCCAATTCAGCCCCACGAGGAGCGGAAGCGCCAGGAGCGCCGCCTGAATCAGACCGATGACTAGGATGGACAGCAAACGAAAGCGCATAAACTGGTTCGTATTCGGTCGGTGTGGACCGAAGCAACTCTAGGTGGGGCTCAAGCTGATGCACGGGGACTTTCGCAACATGCGTCGCGTTTTGCAATCGCTGCTCGCAGTTACCGCCATGCCGGCGCTCGCAGCCCCGACGGAGAAGCGCTGTGAAACCGGGTTTCCCAGGTCCGCTCTTATGCGCCGGCGCGGGTATACGCGTCGAGCAGGTCGGGCAGAGCGCTCTGCGCAGAGTAACGCTCCGCGATGGATCGACGGGCTCGATCGGACAGCGCGCGTCGCTCTGCATCGTCCATGGCATCCCAGGTGCTGATGCGGTGCGCCATGGTGGCCAGGTTGCCGGGGCGCACCAGCCAGCCGTTCTCACCGTCGATCACCGATTGCCCCAAAGCGCCTGCGGCACAAGCCACCACCGGTACACCGTTCGCCATGGCCTGCAGGGCGTTGGCATAGTCCGGCGCATCACCGGCCATCAGACAAAGCAGCCCAATCTCGCCCCAGGGGACTAACGCGCCAGCGCGGATATCGATCAGACGCACGCCGGGGCAATCGACGGAATAGAGGGATTCCCTGGAAGCGATCCGATAGACGACGAAGTCAATGGGCGGGACCATTGCGAGCAGGTGGTGGAAAGGCTGAGGGCGTCTCGCCGACCGAGCGGTCATAATCTGTGCAACCACCGTCGGCAGCCGAGCCGGCCGCTCGCCGAGTTGCACAAACGGACGCATCTGTTGCGCCCGCGCTGGTGACGGCCCGTCGACAGGTTCGCGCAATGCGATCAGCCCTTTGGAGAGACGGCGGGTAAGCCGATCGGCGATCGCATACAGGGCGGAACGCCAATTTGCATCCCTCTCAGGCTGTAGGGTCGACACGACCGGGACATGCAGTCGAAGCCCGACGAGACGCGCGAGGATGCCAGTCCGGGCGCCGTGAGTATGCATCAAGCGAGGCTTCGCGACCGACGCAGCGTCGAGCAACGCCGCCGCACGAGCGGGAATAGAGGTCAGAACCATGCCCTGGCGGCGACCGAGGTGACGCAGGTGTTGCGTCATAGAGCCAAGGCAGACGACGCGCACGTAGACCCCGTGCACACGTAGCGCATGAGCCAGGGAAATGACGTGTGCGTCCATCCCGAACGGCGCAGTATCGTCCCAGAGGAGCCAGATCTCGCCGGCGCGAAATGACATCTCGACCCCTCTGTGCCTGCATCTGATGGGGGCGGTGCCCTGGAGGCCGGAACACCGCAATTGCTGTTGTTTGAGCAGCTCGAAACCTGCAACGACATTTATGCAAAAATTTATGCAAAAATCGCGCCCCGAGTATGGCGATCATGATCGAACGGCCCTCGGGGTTCGAATAGCAAACTCCAGGTCGAACCAGGGCGACAGCCCCCCGATCATCGCCGACCGGGATGCCGTGACGGTCCGGCGCAACCACCGCGCGAGCGAGCAACATGAAATACAAGGATTTGCGCGACTTCATCCAGCAACTGGAAGTACGCGGGGAACTCAAGCGAATAAAGGTCCCCGTGGACCCTTATCTCGAAGTGACCGAGATCTGCGACCGCACCCTGCGTGCCGGCGGTCCGGCGCTGCTGTTCGAACGGCCGAAGGGCTCACGCGTGCCACTGCTCGGCAATCTGTTCGGGACACCGAAACGGGTCGCGCTGGGAATGGGGGAGGAGTCGGTCGAGGCCCTGCGTGAAGTCGGCCGACTGCTGGCATTTCTAAAGGAGCCGGAACCGCCCAAGGGCCTAAAGGACGCGTGGGTGTCACTACCCATTTTCAAAAAGGTGCTCGATATGGCGCCAAAGGTCCGCCGCAATCCGCCATGCCAGGAAGTGGTTCTACAGGACGAGAATGTGAATCTGGGTCGTCTGCCGATTCAACACTGCTGGCCCGGCGACGCGGCACCGCTAATCACCTGGGGCCTTGTCATTACCCGCGGTCCCGATAAGCCTCGTCAGAATCTCGGCATTTACCGGATGCAGGTCATCGGCAGGAATCGCGTCATCATGCGCTGGCTGGCGCATCGCGGCGGCGCCCTCGACTATCGAGACTGGCAACGAAGATACCCGGAAAAACCGTTCCCGGTGGCGGTGGCGCTCGGTGCAGACCCCGCGACCATCCTCGGTGCGGTAACACCGGTACCGGACAACCTGTCGGAGTACGCCTTCGCCGGTCTCCTACGCGGCAGCCGTACCGAACTGGCGGCCTGTTTGGGATGTGATTTGCAAGTGCCTGCCAGCGCCGAGCTGGTCCTTGAAGGGCATCTACACCCGGATGACAGTGCGCCGGAGGGACCCTTTGGCGACCACACCGGGTATTACAACGAGGTCGACGACTTCCCGGTACTCACAATCGAACGCATCACACAGCGGCCGGATCCGATCTATCACAGCACCTATACCGGCCGCCCTCCAGATGAGCCAGCCATCCTCGGCGTCGCGCTGAATGAGGTCTTTGTGCCGATTTTGCAAAAGCAATTCCCCGAGATCCATGACTTTTATCTGCCACCGGAGGGCTGTTCCTACCGATTGGCGGTCGTCAGTATGAGAAAGCAGTACCCCGGTCACGCTAAACGCGTCATGATGGGAGTGTGGTCTTTTCTCCGACAGTTCATGTACACAAAGTTTGTCATCGTTGTCGACGACGACATTTGCACCCGAGACTGGAAAGATGTCATCTGGGCCATGACCACCCGCATGGACCCCAGCCGCGACACCGTCATGGTCGAAAACACTCCGATCGACTACCTGGACTTTGCCTCACCGGTGTCCGGACTCGGCTCCAAGATCGGTTTTGATGCAACGAACAAGTGGCCTGGCGAAACGAGCCGCGAATGGGGCCAAGCGATCCGCATGGACGACAGCATTAAGACGCGCGTCGACGCCCTATGGCCTGAGCTCGGGCTCGACCATTAGGACCTGATCCGCACCAAACACGCTGGCATGGATCGTCGAGCCCAACGCAAGGATTCGACGACCTTATGATCGGACAGGCAAGCAGTTTCTGGCCTGGAAAACGCTGCGGTCAACGGAGAAGCGCGCTGCGGCGCGGCATCATCGTCAAAACCGCTTCGGCGGGCGCTCGTTCCGGGGGCGGGCCTCGTTCACCGTCAGCTTGCGCCCATCCTGCATGACATCATTCAAGGCTTGAATCGCGTCGCCGGCCTCGGAGTCATTGGGCATGTCAACGAAGCCAAAGCCCTTGGATTGGCCGGAAAACTTGTCCTTGATGACGTCCGCGCTCGCGACTTCGCCGAACTCGCCGAACATATCGCGCAATTCGTCGTCTGTGACCGAGTAGTTCAGGTTGCCTACGTAGATCCTCATTGCTCACTCTCGCAAGATTCGTGCGTTGAGGACGCAAACACCGGCTGCCGATCAACACACAAATCGACAGCCGGCGAACGGAAGCGTTCTGCCGTGTCCAAAGCCAGACCATCCGCAGGAGCGTATCGCCGGCGACCAGGCGGCATGTCGCTCGCGCCAACCGCCATCTCAAGGCCATGGGGATAAAGAGGAACAGATCGACCGTTGCGGAGCATGCAGGGAGGGCGCTGTACTCGGGCCAACGCCCGTTTCAGCGTCGCCAGAGGACCGAGCCTAAGACATGCGCCGGGGCCTCACCCCCAAAGCGAAGACGGCGGATTTGGATTACCGAGACTGAATCAGGTGCCCGGAAAGCCTGCGCTCACTGCAAACAGCTCGGAATTTAGTCTATGGGCCTATGGGCGTCAACAGACGTGACGGTGGAATCCACGGACGAAACCGAGAAGCCAGCCTGTTCCACAGCCCGCGTTAAGGCACCGGCCTCAAGACGACCGCCACGGATGCTGACCCGCCCCGAGGCGAGATCGGGCCGCGCATCGTCTACAG
>JBATTL010000649.1:0-12913 GCA_049670525.1 Thiohalocapsa sp.
CGGCGCTGCTCTTGGGCCTCGTCGGCGAAGCGCAGGTCTTTCGAGTTCATGATCGGGTTCCTCATTGGAGTCGGTTCGGAATCTATTCGGCATCTGTTCGGTATCGGTTCGCGGGCGTTCAGGCAGCAGCCAGCCCAGCGGCAGGGGCATCGGGCCGGCGCACGGGCCAGAGTCGGACGATGAGCCGGGTCACCAGCACGTCCACGTAGAGCCCGTTGTAGAGGTGCATCTGGATCGCCTGGCGCAGCGGGCCGCGGATGCGGGTGAACAGGTGCTGCAGCGTTATGAGCCCGATAAACACCACGACGATGGCGAGGCTCAGCCAGAGCGCGAAGGCACCGCCAGTGGTGACCACCGGCCGCACACTGCCGATTAGCGCGTGCTCAAAGGCCGCGTGCAGACCGAAGTAGGCAAAGCAGACGAAGGCGCCGATGGCCGTGGCGCGGATCAGCAGCCTCGCGTTGTCTTCGATGACCAGGGCCTGGAGCAGCAGTTGGGCGGTGGCAATGGCGACGATGGCGCCGGTGACGATGAGCGCCGCCTGCTCGGCCGGGTTCACGCCGAACACGAAACCAGCCAATAAGGCCAGCAGGATCGCGCCCTGGAAGGCCACCAGCCAGTGCCAGGGCTGCGGCGCGCCGCCCTTGAACCGGAGTATCGGCGCGCGGAAGGCGTCGACACTGCTGCCGGAGGCGAGGAAGGCGTGCGCCTTGTAGAGCGAGTGTGCCACCAAGTGCAGCAGCGCCAGGCTGTAGAGCCCAAGACCCACTTCCAGCAGCATGAAGCCCATCTGCGCCGACGTGGACCAGGCCAGGGAGACCTTGATGTTGGTCTGCGTCAGCATCACCAGCGAGGCGACGGTCAGCGTCACCAGACCCACTATGGCGAGTGCCTCCAGCGCCGGCCCGGAGACGGACATCACCGGGCTCATGCGAATCACCAGGAAGGCGCCAGCGTTAACGATACCCGCGTGCAGCAGCGCCGAGACGGGCGTCGGCGCCTCCATCACCTGGATAAGCCAGCCGTGGAACGGGAATTGGGCGCACTTCAAGGTCGCCGCCAACACAATGAGCCAGGTAGCGGCCTGCAGCGTCGCCGGCAGCGGGCCTTGTAGGGTATCCATCGCCGCAAACAAGGTCTCGAAGTCCAGCGTGTGCACGGAGGCGCCGATCAACAGCACGGCCAGGAACAGGCTGACGTCGCCGATGCGGCTGAAGACGAACTTCTTGTGCGCCGCCAACTGCGCTGCCGGGCGCTCTGAGTAGAACAGCAGCAGCCGATGCAGACTCAGGCTGGTGGCCATCCAGGCCAGCGCGAACATGAGCAGATTGCTGGACACGATCAGCGTCAGGATCGCCGCCAGCGTCAGCAGCAACCACTTGTGGAAGTGGCCCTCGCCGGCATCGCCGGCCATGTAAGGGCGTGCGTACATGGTCACCACGGCCCCCACCAGCGATACCAGCGTCAGCATGATCACCGTCACTGCATTCACGAACACGCCGATGGCGAAGTCGCCGACGCCGAAGGGCAGCGGGATGGCAATCAGCCGCAGCGTCGCGGCGCTGCCGAAGCCGGAGCCCAATGCATAGCTCGCAAAGGCCACCAGGGACAGGGCAAAGGCGCTCCAGGTGGCGACGGTGGCGAACCGTGCCATTCCGGCCGCATGGCGGTCCGCGATTCTCCGCGGCAGGCTGCCGGCGAGCCAAAGGATCACGGGTGCCGCGAGCACGGCGGCGGTGTTGACGGTCGAGGCGGTAGCGGACATCGTCGTTTCCTCGTTAAATTCCCAGTTGCTGGGGGTTGCCAAAGAACATAGTCACCGCCAGTCATTGGGAAAACTCTTATCTTTATATCTATCGCATAGAGTCTTCTCTATGGGTGGCGATTGGCATCCCAAGAAGTCCAGCAATGGCGCCGAGTCTGAGACTCTGGCGAAGCGCCCGCGACGACCCGATTTTCCACAATGTGGAAACTATTGCGCATTGCGATCGGTCGGCGCTTCGAAGAACGTGTCGGAACGCCTGCTTCACATGTCAGCAGCCAACGCCATCACCCATTGGTAAGCGTCCGCTGTCCACAGCTGCCAGGAGTGGGAAAGGTCAGGCCCGCGACGAGCCGCTCAGCCGCTCGCCGCGGACCTTTTCATTCGATAGAAAGTTTTTCGAAACAGGCAATACGATAAACAAGCAGCCTTGGGCGGCGGTTTCCGTCTTGGCTACTGGCGTTCCAAACACCGGACTTCGCGGGGAGCCGGGCGTCGCGGCAGCATCACAAGGTGCTGATCGCGACCTCATAGATGCCACCGATCACGACGAACTCGTCCTCCCCCTTGAGCATGCCGGGCAGCAGGCTGTTGAAGAACAGGATCTTTGGCAACGGGATCTCGGCCTTGAGGATGTAGTCGCCGAACTCGTCAGCCCGTTCACGCGCGCTCGTGAAACTATTCAGATTGTTCAAGAGCACTCGGTAACAGTTCTCACCGCCGCGTTCGAGCACCTCGTGCTCGTCGATGCGATTTATGCCGCGGTAAAGGGTCAGATGGGTCTCGTCCGGGTGCTGTCGGGTCAGCTCGTACTGGCAATAGGTGAAGAGGAGGTCAAGCTGCGCCTCCAGCGCGTTTGTGGCGTACAGGCCCTGGCTACCCTCGACCAGGTAGTTCTGGTAGGCGTCGCTGTCGCGACCGTCCAATGGACCCCGATGATGCCGGGCCAGCAGCCCGAAGCGCGTCTCGGCCCAGTGCTTGAGCACGGCGCCCTCACGCCCGTCGGAATCGAATGACCAACCACGCACCATGCGCAAGTAATTGGCTTTGCGTCGTGACTTGCGCACCCGCCCCGGCGACAGCCCCGCCTCTTCGAGATCATCCAGGCAGAAATGCACCGCCATGTAATCGACGAAGCGCTCCGCCCGCTCACGATGAGCTTGGATGGGCGCCAACAACGCAAACAGCTTCCGATGGAAGGCGCGTATGCCGTCGATCTCCAGCGGCAAGGGATGGACCTGATAGGTGAGACCGCCATGGATCAGGGCCGGCAGGTTGCAGCGATTGATTGGAAGACGGGCTGACGCGGGAAGCGTCGGGGCTGGATTCGGCATGGGCTGTCGGAAAGGCTGTTCTTATACCTACAGGGGGTGCGGCTTTGTCGCCTATGCTACCAATAACAGGAGCCCGATACTCGAGTTTTTTTATTTTTATTATCATTAAGTTAAGCGATATTTTCCTGGCTGGCATCGCAGTTGCTTAGTCTCAGGCGAATGCGAATTCGTCCACCGCCCCACGGGGCGAACAACCTGGAGAGAGACCATGGCAATGCGTCAATGCGCAATCTACGGCAAAGGTGGAATCGGCAAGTCCACTACAACCCAGAATCTGGTTGCTGGCCTGGCAGAACTCGGCAAGAAGGTCATGATCGTGGGCTGCGACCCGAAGGCCGATTCCACCCGTCTGATCCTTCACGCCAAGGCCCAGAATACGATCATGGAAATGGCCGCCGAGGCGGGCTCGGTAGAGGATCTGGAGCTCGAAGACGTGCTAAAGGTGGGCTACGGCGACATCAAGTGCGTCGAGTCGGGCGGCCCCGAGCCCGGTGTCGGCTGCGCCGGCCGCGGCGTTATCACCGCCATCAACTTCCTTGAAGAAGAAGGCGCCTATGAGGGCGACATCGACTTCGTCTTCTACGACGTGCTCGGCGACGTGGTCTGCGGTGGCTTCGCCATGCCGATCCGCGAGAACAAGGCACAGGAGATTTACATCGTCTGCTCCGGCGAGATGATGGCCATGTACGCGGCCAACAACATCTCCAAGGGCATCGTGAAGTACGCCAGCTCAGGCAGCGTGCGTCTGGCCGGCCTGATCTGCAACAGCCGCAACACCGCTCGTGAAGACGAGCTGATCATGGAGCTGGCGCGTCAGCTCGGCACCCAGATGATCCACTTCGTGCCGCGTGACAACGTCGTGCAGCGCGCCGAGATCCGCCGCATGACTGTCATCGAGTACGACCCCAAGGCCAAGCAAGCGGACGAGTACCGGACGCTGGCGCAGAAGATCATCGACAACAGGATGTTCGTGATCCCGACCCCGATCACCATGGACGCCCTTGAAGATCTGCTGATGGACTTCGGCCTGATGGACGAAGAAGACGAGAGCATCATCGGCAAGACAGCCACCACCGACGCGGCCGCCGCTTAGATCGAGCCGGGCACTGACGCCCTGCCCCTCTCCCCTTGCCCCTCTCCCGAGGGGAGAGGTGACACCCTTGATTCTTCACCGAGCGACCGTCCGCGGATTGGCGGCGGCGCCGATTAGAGGAAAGCCGATATGGCAAACATGACCCGCGACGAGACCCAGGCTCTCATCCAAGAGGTGCTTGAGGTCTACCCCGAGAAGGCGCAGAAAGACCGCGCCAAGCATTTGGCCGTCAACGACCAATCGGTCGAGCAGTCGAAAAAATGCATCACGTCCAACCGCAAGTCCCTGCCGGGCGTCATGACAGTGCGCGGTTGCGCCTACGCCGGTTCCAAGGGTGTCGTCTGGGGACCGATCAAGGACATGGTCCACATCTCGCACGGCCCCGTGGGCTGCGGCCAGTACTCCCGCGCCGGCCGTCGCAACTACTACGTCGGCATGACCGGTATCAACACCTTCGGCACGATGAATTTCACCTCCGACTTCCAGGAGAAGGACATTGTCTTCGGTGGCGACAAGAAGCTGGACAAGATCATCACCGAGATCGAGACCTTGTTCCCTCTGGCCAAGGGTGTGTCGATCCAGTCGGAGTGCCCGATCGGTCTGATCGGTGACGACATCGAGGCGGTGGCCAAGAAGAAATCCAAGGAGCTGAACAAGCCGGTGGTACCGGTGCGTTGCGAGGGCTTCCGCGGCGTGTCCCAGTCGCTGGGTCACCATATCGCCAACGATGCCATCCGCGACTGGGTCATCGGCAATCGTGACGGCGACGAGTCCTTCCAGACCACGGACCACGACGTGGCCGTGATCGGCGACTACAACATCGGCGGTGATGCCTGGGCCTCGCGTATTCTGCTCGAGGAGATGGGCCTGCGCGTGGTCGCACAGTGGTCCGGCGACGGCACCCTGAGCGAGATGGAGCTGAGTCCGAAGGTCAAGCTGAACCTGATCCATTGCTACCGCTCGATGAACTACATCAGCCGGCACATGGAAGAGAAGTACGGTGTTCCGTGGATGGAGTACAACTTCTTCGGCCCGACCAAGATCGCCGAATCGCTGCGCGCCATCGCCGCCCGCTTCGACAAGAAGATCCAGGACAACGCGGAGAAGGTCATCGCCAAGTACCAGGCCGAGTACGAGGCCGTCATCGCCAAATACCGTCCGCGTCTGGAAGGCAAGCGCGTGATGCTCTACGTCGGTGGCCTGCGTCCGCGCCACATCATCGGCGCTTACGAGGACCTGGGCATGGAAGTGGTCGGCACCGGCTACGAGTTCGCGCACAACGACGACTACGACCGCACCATCAAGGAGATGGGCGAATCGACCCTGCTCTATGACGACGTCACCGGCTACGAGTTCGAGGAATTCGTCAAGCGCGTCAAGCCCGATCTGATCGGCTCCGGTATCAAGGAAAAGTACATCTTTCAGAAGATGGGTGTGCCCTTCCGTCAGATGCACTCCTGGGACTACTCGGGTCCGTACCACGGCTACGACGGCTTTGCCATCTTCGCCCGTGACATGGACATGACCATCAACAACCCCTGCTGGAAGAACATGCAGGCGCCCTGGCAGAAGTCCGATGCGGACGGTGCCGCGGCACCGGTGGCTGCCAGCGCCTGATCGCGGTAGGAGCGCCGCCGCCGGCGCGACCGGCGGTCGGATTTGGATCAACCAAGATCCAGACCCAGCTCGCAGCCCGTCGCGGCGAAGGCGCCGTTCCCACGAAGGTCCGACCAGACATCGTTGATTTACCCAAGCCGTCGTCCGCGGATTAGCGGCGCGGCAGGAGCACACCCATGAGCCAGACAATCGACAACATCAAACCCAGCTATCCGTTGTTCCGCGAGGACGAGTACGTCGAGAACCTGGGCAACAAGCAGGACACTGTCGAGGAACGCCCCGAACAGGCGAAGATGGACGAGGTCTTCGAGTGGTCCACGACCATGGAGTATCAGGAGCTGAACTTCGCCCGCGAAGCCCTGACCGTGAATCCGGCCAAGGCCTGCCAGCCCCTTGGCGCGGTCCTCTGCGCGCTGGGCTTCGAGAAGACCCTGCCCTATGTGCACGGCTCCCAGGGTTGCGTCGCCTACTTCCGCACCTACTTCAACCGCCACTTCAAGGAGCCGGTTGCCTGCGTGTCCGACTCCATGACCGAGGACGCCGCAGTCTTCGGCGGCCAGAAGAACATGTACGACGGCCTGGAGAACGCCAAGGCCCTCTACAAGCCGGAGATGATCGCGGTCTCCACCACCTGCATGGCCGAAGTCATCGGTGACGACCTCAACGCCTTCATCGGCAACGCGAAGAAGGAAGGCTATATCCCCCAGGAATTCCCGACCCCGTTCGCCCACACCCCGAGCTTCGTCGGCAGCCACACCACCGGCTGGGACAACATGTTTGAGGGCATTCAGCGTTACTTCACGCTGAACTTCATGGAAGACAAGCAGGTCGGCTCCAACGCCAAGATCAATCTGGTACCGGGCTTTGAGACCTATCTGGGCAACTACCGCGTGTTGCACCGGATGATGCAGGAGATGGGCGTCGGCTATTCCATGCTGTGCGACCCGACCGAGGTGCTGGACACCCCGGCCGACGGCGAGTACCGCATGTATGACGGCGGCACCAGCCTCGACGAGATGAAAGACGCCCCGAACGCCATCGACACCCTGCTGCTGCAGCCTTGGCAGTTGCCGAAGACCAAGAAGTTTGTCGGCGCCACCTGGAAGCAACCCTGCACCCACGTCGACATCCCGATGGGTCTGGAGTGGACCGACGAGTTCCTGATGAAGGTCTCCGAGCTCACTAGTCAGTCGATCCCGGAGAGCCTGGCAAAGGAGCGTGGTCGTCTGGTGGACATGATGACCGACAGCCACTCCTGGCTGCACGGCAAGAAGTTCGCCCTGTACGGTGACGCGGACTTCGTCATGGGCATGACCAAGTTCCTGCTGGAGCTGGGCGCCGAGCCCACCCACGTGCTCTGCAACCACGCCAACAAGCGCTGGAAGAAGGCAATGGAAAAACTGCTGTCCGAGTCGCCCTACGGCCAGGGCGCCACGGTGTACCTCAGCAAGGACCTGTGGCACATGCGCTCACTGTGCTTCACCGACAAGCCGGACTTCCTGATCGGTAACAGCTACGGCAAGTTCATCCAGCGCGACACGCTGCAAAAGGGGCCCGAGTTCGAGGTACCGCTGATCCGCATCGGCTTCCCGATCTTCGATCGTCATCACCTGCATCGCATGACCACCTACGGCTACGAGGGCGCCATGTACATCCTGACAACGCTGGTCAACGCCGTGCTGGAGAAGCTCGACGACGACACCCGCGGCATGGGCACGACGGACTACAACTACGATTTGGTTCGTTAACACGAACCAAAAACGACGGCTGCGCTTCGCGCGGCCGGTCGACTTCGAGGATATCCAATGCCTAGCGTAATGCTCAGAAGGAACGATGCCGGTGGTCTCTTGTTCTATGTCGCGAAAAAGGACATGGAAGAAACCATCGCCACCGTCGAGACCGACACCGCGGACACCTGGGGCGGCGAAGTGGAACTCACTGACGGTTCGCGCTGGTACATCGACCCGATCAGCCCGCCTCCCGAGTTCCCGACCACGCTGCGCTTCAAGCGCGCGGATTAGCAGCCGGTCATCGGCCGTCCGAGTCGAAACCGGTGTTCCCTCATACCTATACAGCGAGAGTCATCATGGCCCTGCAAATCGTAAGAGACGTCTGCACTGCCTGCGGCGACTGTGAACCCGTCTGCCCAACCGATTCCATCAAGACCTTCAAAGGGGTCTACAAAATCGAAGCCGAGACCTGCACCGAGTGCGAAGGCGAGTTCGACCTGCCCCAGTGCCTCGATGCCTGCATGGAAGACGACTGCATCATCCCCGCTTGACGCCGATCTGGCACGGCGGCGCGATCCCCTGAGACCCTTGAATCCCGCCGTCGTCTCCAGACCGACCCTTAAGGTCGCCCCCCGGCGTCCGGGGCGTCAGCCCCAGCGGTTCTTCATCCTCTTTGCTGCGACTGCCGGGGCTAACGCCCCGAGGCGCCCAAGACGAGGATCTCCGCCAATAGAATCAGGAGCAGACCACGCCATGACCGACCAAACCATCTCAGACGAAGTCGCGCTTCGGATCGGCGTTGCGGCCCGCGCGCTCCCAGACACCGACGTCCCCCGACTGTTGATGGTGCTCGACGACGCCATCGGCCTTCCACCCACGACCGCGAAGCTCGAAGGA
Organism: Thiohalocapsa sp.; assembly: GCA_049670525.1. Lineage (GTDB taxonomy): Bacteria > Pseudomonadota > Gammaproteobacteria > Chromatiales > Chromatiaceae > Thiohalocapsa. Next base: position 8,434 of record JBATTL010000649.1, read on the forward strand.
CTAACGATCAAGTCGTTGAAGACCGCCGCCGACGGCGAATTGGTCGACATCGATAGCGGCCCGCTGAAGTTCGCCCTGAGCCTGCTAAAGGGCGAGGGCGCCGATGACATTGAACCACTGCCCGACATCGAGCCCTATACCGAAGGCGATCTACCTGGCTCGATCCGCGTCGCGTGCGCATCCAACGGCGCCGAATTGCTCGACGGCCACTTTGGTTCCTGCAGACGGTTCCTGGTCTATCAGATTTCCGGCGACACCTTCCGACTCATCGACATTCGCGACATCGACAACGCTTCGCCCACGGCCCGCGATGACAAGAACGCCTACCGCGCATCGCTGATCCGGGACTGCCAGGTGCTCTGCGTCGCTTCCATCGGCGGTCCCGCCGCCGCCAAAGTCGTCAAGCTCGACATCCACCCGATCAAGTTCACCGATGGCGGCAGCGCCCGCGAGCGCATCGCGGCACTCAGTGCGGTGTTGGCCGACAAGGTTCCACCCTGGCTGGCAAAGATCATGGGGCAGGACGCCGACCAACGCGTGCGGTTCGAGCGCGATACCGAGGACGCCTAACGAACCCTTGGACGACGACGATGCACGCTTCTGGCAACGTTCGCGAGATAGCGCGAAGTCATCGTCTAGTCGGCACCCGGTTGCCGCGCACATAGTCCCCGTCCCCGCTAAAGCCCTAATCCCACGCACGCCATGATCAGCGACGAGTTTCTCGACCAGGTCATCGCCATGATCAGCCGCGCGGGCCTCAGCCAAGCGTCGGTCGCCGCACTGCGCGACGCCTTCCCGGATCAGCATTTCACCTACTGTCTCGAGGACGACATCGGCGCCGGCGTCGAGCCCTTCCGCGAATCGAACGGCTTCAACCTTTATCTGGTCGACGGCCACAATCACTGCTTGACCCTTACGCGGGATACTGAGGCCGCCACGGGACTCGTGTTGGCCGAGGTCACCGAGGACGCTTGACCTCACCGAGCACGGACTTGTCGCCGACTTGATGACAGCCGCGAGCAGGCGGGCCCGTCACACTATACCCGCCGCGCGTGGATTTTGGGTTTTCGAGTGCGTTCATCGTGCGTCGGGACAAGGCGCCGCGGCGAATCGTAGCGGGGTTTAGGGCGAGGAACGGCAGCGCGGCATCCGCGTGCGAGGAGCGTGCTCCGAATCGAATACTCCGCGTGCGGCGGGTATATAATCCTGTGCGTAACGCCCGCCGCGGAGCACGCGGCCGATGGGTCAGCCTGCACCCAATGCCAGTCGTTGCGCCGATTCGATCGCTCCCGATCCAAACCCACCGCACTTCCGGGGAGATGAGCGCACCATGAAGCCCTGTTATCTGATGCTCGCCCCGCTCCTCCTCACCCCCTGGTGGGCGGCCGGCGAAACGCCTCTGGCGGCGGCGGTAGAACCGCAGTTTCCGCAGCAGCAAAGCGCCGGCGATATGTTGATGGCCTGCGCCTCCAGCCGCCTGTCAAGGGTCGGCAGGGAGCGAAGACGCTACTGCGCCGGCTTCGTCAGTGGCGTCGAAGAAGCGGTACGCATGCTGCACCTGGGCGGCCAAACCGAATTGCGCGTGTGCACCCCCGAAAACATCAGCGCCAGTACACTCGCCGAGGTCTACGTCAGCTACGGCGCGAACCACAAGGGAGAACTACCGGACCCGGCTGCGCTGGTGGTACTCCACGCGTTGCAGGCAGCTTATCCCTGCCCGAATCCCTGACAACCAGGAAACTCCGCAAGCGACGGAAGCAAATGTCCGAAGAGCGTTTGAGCGGTCAATCCTCCGGCGTCGGAAGCCGCTGCATCAACGCATCCCAAGTGATCGCGACCCCTGGCAATACACCGACGACCGTCTCGCCGGTCAACTCCTGCATCTCCGGCTTGCCGTAGGCCCCCTGCTCCAACCGATAGACGGTAACCATCCGGTCGATCGGATGAACCAGCCAGTACTCGCGCACGCCGGCACGTTCGTAGACATGCCGTTTCTTCACGTGGTCATGGCTGGCAGTGCCCGGCGACAGGACTTCCACCACCAGGTCCGGACCACCGCGCACACCGCGCCGGTCCAACTTTTCGCGGTCGCAGACGACCAGAACATCCGGTTGCACGACGGTGTCGATGTGCTCGTCCGCCTCCTGCCCCTTCGGCAGACGCACGTCGACCGGCGCGACATAGACGAGGCAAGCCAGATTATCTAGCGCGTTGGCGAGTTGCCGGTAGATCTCGCCCACAACGTCCTGATGGGCTAGCGTTGGCGCCGGCGCCATTAAATAGGCAACGCCGTCGATCAGTTCGTAGCGGATATCGTCCGGCCAAGTCAGATAGTCGCCGTAGGTATGGTGATCAGCATCGCGTTGCAGCAGTCCCATCGGTGATCTCCGAATGCTCCCAGGATTCTGTATGTAGGCCAGTAAACATGAGCGGGCAGCCCGGTGCATCACCCGGTGCATGACTGGCGTCTTACACCAACCGTCTCTGCTTACCGAAAGAATAACCTACCGACAGCGTCTCGACTTCCCGGTGGTTCGGGACCAAGAGCGTCGACATGCCGCAGCCGCTTTCCGCCAGCCAACCTTCCCTGCCTGTTCGTATCCCGACCGGCATTGTCCGGTTGTCTGTCGCAGTCCCAACAAGCGGCTCGAACAGAACGAGATTAGATTTTCTAAATCAATAATTTAAAGACGCCTTTTTGGCTGGCGCGGCTCTTGCTTTGACTGTGAGCAAAGACATCTGTCAATCGCCGAAATCAACGCGAGCAGCCGGAGCCAAGCCATGTGGGACTATTCCGAGACCGTGAAAGAACACTTCTTCAACCCGCGAAACGCCGGTGCCGTCATCGAGGCGAATGCCACCGGCGAGGTGGGGTCGCTGTCCTGCGGCGATGCCCTGCGCCTGACGCTCAAGGTCGACCCGCAGAGCGAGACCATCCTCGATGCCGGTTTTCAGACCTTCGGTTGCGGCTCGGCCATCGCCTCGAGTTCGGCCTTGACGGAAATTATCAAGGGTATGACCCTGGACGAGGCGCTGAACGTCAGCAACCAGAACATCGCCGATTTCCTGGAAGGCCTGCCGCCGGAGAAGATGCATTGCTCGGTGATGGGCCGCGAGGCCTTGCAAGCAGCGGTGGCCAACTATCGCGGCGAGGAGTGGAAGGACGACCATGAGGAAGGCGCTCTGATCTGCAAGTGCTTTGCCGTCGACGCCGTGCTGATCGAAGACACCATCCGCGCCAATGGCCTGACCACGGTCGAAGAGGTGACCAACTTCACGAAGGCTGGCGGCGGCTGCTCCGCATGCCATGAGGGTGTCGAGGAGATCTTGACCCAGGTGCTTGCCGATCAGGGCAAGAACTTCGACCCGTCTGCCCCGCCTCCGCCACCGGTCGACAAGGCCAAGCTCACCAACCTGCAACGCGTCCGCCGCATCGAGAGCGCCATCGAGGCTATCCGCCCGAACCTGCAACGCGACCAGGGTGACATCGAATTGGTCGACATCGACGGCAAGGACGTCTACGTCAACATGACGGGCGCCTGCTCCGGCTGCCAGATGGCATCGACCACGCTGGACGGCGTCCAGCAGCGCATTGTCGAGGACCTGGGGGAGTTCGTGCGGGTGATCCCCGCCCCGAAGGCGCAAGCGCCGCGGGTCACTGGCTAAGGAGCGAGCCCGCGGGGCGCGGGATGAAAATCCGGCGAGCGTCCCTGTTCCATTGCCGGGGTTCGCGATCTCACCGATCAGCCTACGCGTTCAACGGGTTGCCCCCCGCCCCCAAAACCAGCGGCATCTCAAGATTCGACGCATCCTTAGGTACACCGATGATGAACAACGCAGCCAATCCGGTGCCGGCCGGAATCTATTTGGACAACAACGCCACCACCATGGTCGACCCCGAGGTCGTCGCCGCTATGCTGCCCTATTTCACCGAGCAGTTCGGCAATCCGTCATCGCTGCATCAGTTCGGCGACCGAGTCGGGCGCGCCATCAAGCAGGCACGCCAGCAAGTGCAGGCGCTGCTTGGCGCCGAGCTGGATTCCGAGATCCTGTTTACCTCCTGCGGCACCGAATCGGACTCCACCGCCATCCTGTCCGCGCTGAAGGCGCAGCCCGAGCGACGCGAGATCATCACCACCGTCGTCGAGCACCCTGCGGTGCTAAGCCTTTGCGGATACCTGGAAAAGGACCGCTATAAAGTCTACTACCTGACAGTGGACCACAAGGGCCGGCTCGACATGCAGCATTACATGGACGCCCTGTCCGACAAGGTCGCCATCGTCTCGGTGATGTGGGCGAACAACGAGAGTGGCACACTGTTCCCAGTGGAAGAGATGGCCGAGCTAGCGCGATCCGCGGGTGTGATGTTCCACACAGATGCGGTGCAGGCCGTTGGCAAGGTACCCATCGATCTGAAGAACACCGCCATCGACATGCTCTCGCTGTCCGGGCACAAGCTGCACGCCCCCAAGGGTATCGG
>JBATTL010000650.1:0-5540 GCA_049670525.1 Thiohalocapsa sp.
GCCAGGGGCTGCGCCGGCGCGAGCAGCAGCGCCCCCCCGGCCAAGAGCGCGCCAAGCAACAGACCGATCAGGGGATAGAAGAGCGCGGCCCGACCCAGCTCCGGTGCAAGCTCTGAGTCCTTGGACATTCCGGGTTCCGGAAGCGGCCAGCGGGTCAGGAACCGGCCGGCGAGCAGGAAGGCACGCCATGCGTCGGACGGGCTGATCGCGTAGGACGGAGGAGTGCTCACAGAGCCTTTCGCACCCGCTGGGCGACGGTCACCACTGCCAGCACCACCGCACCGGCGACGACGCCGATGAGCCCGTGGGCGAGTATCGGAACCAGCGTTGCTGCCGCCGGCAGCGCGTGGCCGAGTTCCGCCAAGTGTTCGATTCCGTGGTGCAGTGCAGGGATGCCATGCACCAGGATGCCGCCACCGACGAGAAACATCGCAATCATGCCCACCACCGACAGCGTCTTCATCAGATGGGGCGCCATGCGCAGGATGCCGCGTCCGAATGCCCGTTGAAACCCAAGCCAAGTGCCCTGCCCCTCCAAACGGCTCAGATACAGCCCGGCGTCGTCCAGTTTGACGATGCCGCCGACCAGGCCATAAACGCCGACGGTCATCAGAAGCGCAATACCAGTTAGCACGGCCAGCTGCGTGCCAAAGGCGGAATCCGCGACAATGCCGAGGGTGATGGCGACAATTTCGGCGGAGAGCACGAAGTCGGTGCGGATCGCGCCCTTAATCTTCTGCGCCTCCAATGCCCTGAGGTCGGTATTTGGATCCGCCAACGCCGCCGCCAGCTTGGCGCGATGGGCGTCATCATCGGAATGCACATAGCTATGCAGTAGCTTCTCGACGCCCTCGAAACACAGAAACAAGCCACCCACCATCAGCAACGGCGTGATAGCCCAGGGCGCGATGAAGCTAATCAAGAGCGCCGCCGGCACCAGGATCGCTTTGTTCCACAGTGAGCCCTTGAAGACTTCCCAGACCACGGGAAGTTCGCGATCGGCGCGCACGCCCGAGACCTGCTCGGCATTCACCGCCAGGTCATCACCAAGCACACCCGCGGTCTTGCGTGCAGCGACCTTGGTGAGGATGGCGACATCGTCGAGCACGGATGCGATGTCGTCGAGCAGCACAAGCAGGCTGGTGGCCATTGGGATTCCTTACTCTGACTCACGGGGGATTGAAGGGGCAGCGCCAAACTCCTCCGGCTCCGCTGCCAAGCCGCGCAACTTATCAACGCCTCGACCGCGGGACAATCCCCATCGCGCGATCGCAATGGGGAATCCCAATCGGCTGAGCACCCGCTTTCCGCACCAGACCGGGTCAGGATCTGCCTGCACGGCCCCGACACCGAGCCGGCCGGCCCCAACCGTCACCCGCGCAACAGCGCGAATCCAGTGGCGCGCCGACCGCGACCATACGGACCCGGCGTTAGCGATCCGTTACAATTGCCGGTTATTCGCTTCGCAACACCGCAGCCTGTCATGTTCCTAAAGCGACTGTTCGGCCGTCCTTCCAAGACCAGAGGCGTCCCCGACCTGGATCAATTGATCGAAGCCGTGCTCCATTCCCCCGACAGCGCGGTCCGGCGGGATGCCTGTCACGCGCTGACGGACCTGCGAACGCTGCGCCTTGTAGCCCAAGACGACGCCAACGCGGCCCTCCGCGACCTGGCGGGCGCCCGTTATCGCAAGCTGCTGTGTGGTGTCGATCCCAAGTCCCCGCCGCTGGCGGAGCGCATGACCGAACTGACCGGCGTCGTTGGTGACCAAGCGCTGCTGGCCCAGATTGCTATCCAGGCCACGGATGCAGAACTACGCCAGGTCGCGATCGAGGCACTCGAGTCGCCGGAGGCCCTCGCGGACTGCGCCCTCGACGACGCGCTGGCCCAGAATCGTCTCAATGCGGCGGAGCGCCTGCGCGACAAGGCCGCGTTGGAGAGAGTCGCGCGAGGTGCCGCAAAGCGTGACAAGCGTGTCTACCGGCTGGTGCGGCAGCGGCTGAAAGAGATAAGCGCGCAGGAGGAACGCCCGCGGTTGGTCAAGGCCCAATGCGAAGCCCTGTGCGAAAAACTCGAGCGCTTGGGGCGCTTCGACAACTGGGTGCAGGACCAAGCGCTGCTCGGCCACCTCGAGCAACAATGGGCGGAACTCGAAGCGGAGGCCGACGCCGATGTCCGCGCGCGCTACGGCAAGCTGCATCAGGCGTTCTTAGATGCCTATGCCGCCTATGCCTCGCAGCATGCGGCGAAGATCGCCGCGGAGCAGGCCAGCCTGGCCGGCAACGCGCGGCGACAAGCCCTCGCCGCGGAGTTGGAAGAGCTGGCGACATTGACAGACTTGGATCAGCTGAATCGGCGCCTGACCGAATGCGAGCTGGCGTGGGAACAGATCGAACCGGCCGCCGACAACGCCACCGATCGCCGCTACGGCGAGGCTCTGGCCGCCGCGGGCGAACAACGCAACCGGCTCGACGAGGCCGGCCGCCACGCACGGGCAGCCAGATCGTTGCTGGCGGACGCCAAGGCCCTGCTCGAGCGCGGCGGGGAACTGGACCGCAAACGCGTCAAGACCCTGCGCCAGCGTCTTGGCCAGCTGGAATCCCGCGGCGAAGGCGGCGGCGAGACGTTGCGCGACTGTGTCGCCGCACTCGACAAGCTCCAACAGCGGCTCGACAAACACCGTGACCATGTCGCCCGCAAATTGGCGGCGCTGCCAGAACGCTTGGCGCAGCTGGACCGCCACTTCGAGGAAGGCCGCCTTAAAAAGGCCGAGCCGCTGTACCAGAGCATTACCGCGACACTCGCACAGGCGCATGGCGCCGGTCTGCCGCTGCAGGACATAGAGCCTGTCGAAACCCATTTGAAGGATCTCGCACCGCAGATCCAGGAGCTGCAACGCTGGCGCCGCTGGGGCACGGATAACAAGCGCGAAGACCTCTGTGTCGAGATCGAACGTCTTGCGGGCGATGCTGAGCACGAACTCGAACCCCTCGCGAACCGGCTGCGCGAGCTACGTGATGCCTGGCGCGAACTCGACCACAACGGCGCACCGGCCGACGACGCGTTGTGGCGCCGTTTTCAGACCGCCGCCGAGCCCATCCACGAACGTTGCAAGCCGTTCCTCGACGCACGGGCAAAGATCCGCGCCGCTAGTCACCAGCAGCGCGAGGCTCTGTGCGATCAGCTCGAGACCTTCCTTGAGCAGGTCGACTGGGAGCGGATGGACTGGAAAAAGGCCGCCCGTGCAGAGCGCGAGATGCGACAGGCCTGGACCGCCCTGGGGCCCTTGGAGGGTCGCCACCACAAACCGCTGGAGGGTCGTTTCTTCAAACTGCTGCGCCGTCTGGACAAGGCCCTGGACGTCGAACGCCAGCAAAACCGCCGATTCAAGCAGGATCTGATTAGGCGCATGGAGGCCCTGATTGAAGAATCAGACCTGCACCGCGCGATCGACACCGCGAAGCAGCTGCAGCAGCAATGGCAGACCACCGTACCGGGCCGTCAGCGCGACGAAAACGCCCTTTGGAAAACGTTCCGCGCAGCGAGTGATGCCGTGTTCGCGCGCCGCGCCGAACAACAGCAGGCGAGGGGCGCCGAGATGCGCGAGCATCAAGCCGCCCGCACGACGATTTGCGAGGAACTCGAGAACCTGGTGCAACAGGCGGATGACAGCGAGGGGTTGCGGACGACTCTAGGGGCGCTCGAAACCCGCTGGCGAGACACCGAGGGGCTGCCGCTGCCCCGTCAGGCCGTGCAGGGTCTGCAACGCCGGTGGAGCGAGGCTTTCGACTCCGCTCGGCAACGTCTGCACAGACTCGAACAGATCGATCGCTGGACGGCGATCGAACGGCTGAACCAGCGCACTGACTTCTGCGACAGGACCGCGCGGCAGTTGATCGCCGCGCCCGCCACCAATCGACCGGAACCGGGCCAAATCGACAAGATGCGCCAAGAGTGGGCCGCATTGCCCGCGGTGGACGACCCGGATCTCGTGAGGCGCTTAGACGAGGCGTTCGAACAAATCCTCGACGCGGAGGAAGATGTCGACGGCCGCAACCGGCTGTTAAGCCGCATGTCCGACAATGCCGAACGTCGTCTGCAATTGTGCCTACACCTGGAAATGGCAGCAGGCGCCGATTCACCGCCCGAGCTGAAGCAACAGCGTATGGAACTGCAAGTCTCGCGGCTGCGCGAACACATGGGCGACGGATCATCGGATCCGCTCGCGGATGCCGCAACGCTGTTACGCGATTGGTATCTTTGCGCGCCAAGCGACGAAGTGGATGGCCTCGAAGCCCGCTTCGATCGCGTCAAACAGGCCCTGATCGGCGCCCAAACTGCACCTGACGCGGGCTTGAACCGGGAAGGGAATGGGACCAGCCAGGAAGCCCGGAGCTTTCGCCTGGGCCTATCGCGCGGAGAACCGGCAGCCAGATCGTTGCGGTAATCCGCGGACGGTTGCGGGGCTGAAGCTCCGCACTCCCGTCCGCGGCAGGGCGTCGCGAACAACGCCCGATCAGCAACTCAATATTTGATCGAGCAGCCGTAGGGCCGGGTCACGGCCTGCTGCACCGGCTTTCCGGCCGCACGATCGGCCATGGCCAGACGCACATAGTTCTCGGCGCCGGCGACATCAGCCGGGTCGGTCGTTGGTTTGTCGTCGATCCCGCCCATGTAGACCAGCGTGCCGGTTTCGTCGATGACGTACATATGCGGCGTGGTGCGCGCAGCATAGGCCTGTCCGATGCTACCGTCCGCATCCAAGAGCACGGCGCTGGGCGCCGCATTGCGCAATGAAGTCAGCTCGTCGGCCTTCTCAGGGCTGACATAGCCCTGCTTGCCAGGAGCCGATGAAATGACCGAAAGCCAAACATATCCTTCTTCGGCAGCATCCCGTTGCAGCTCTTGCATGTTACCCGTTTCGTAGTGTTTGACCACATAGGGGCAATGGTCGTTGGTCCACTCAAGGATCACCGGGCTGCCTCTCAATGACTCGAGCGACCATGTCTTGCCGGTGCTGTCGGCAGCAGTGAAGACCGGCGCCGGTTGACCGACCTCGGGCTTGGCGATGACGGCACCAGCGAACAGCACCGCAAGCGCGGCAGTGGCCATGAGCAATGTCACTTTGTGTTGAAACACGAGGGTCTTCCTCCTTACTGGATTGAGCCTTTTGGATTGAGCAGAGTCGAACAAGGTCGAATAGGCGTATAGGTTCCCCGCGCTTGATTGACAGCCCAGCTCAAGCGCCCTCCAACGCTTCCAGGACGACGGATTCGGTCAAGATCTGGGGCAACACCTGCGGTTCGCCCTGGCTGGGATAAAACACGTAAATGGGCACGCCGTTGCGCCCAAAACCAGCCAGATAGTCAGTGATCGCCGGGTCACGATTGGTCCAGTCGCCCTTCAGATAGAGCAGCTCGCGCTCGGCGAAGGCCGTTGCAACCGCGGTCCCGCTGAGCGCGACGCGCTCGTTGACGAGACAGGTGATACACCAGGCAGCGGTCATGTTGACAAAGGCCGGCCGCCGCGCGGTCCTGGCA
>JBATTL010000651.1:0-2577 GCA_049670525.1 Thiohalocapsa sp.
CTTCCGGTCGTACGACGTGAATTCTTCCGACGCGCTGAGGAATGTACTCAACGACACTGCGAGTGTCGTCAGCAAAAGAAATGCAACCGCACCCGGATTCAGCATATGCAGCGCATTTTAGTTGGCACGTTCGGCCGAGGAACTGAAATCCCCTGAGAATAGAACGCTGACAATACCGTAATCAAACCGGGGCTTCAAGATTGTGCACGCTCCCGCAGCAATGAATCAGAGAGGGACCACCTTTAACGATGGTCACTAGGGTAAACCGCTTTTATCAACGACAGAGAGGGTTCAAACTACCCGTGTGAGCGCGTGCCTCCGGAAGCTGGTGTGGCGTCGAGGGTCCGCCGGCAGCGCGGAGCGCCGACGGAGGATTCCGCTGAAATGTCGTGGAGTTGCAGGTGCAAGAAGCAGCTGCGCCGGCGGGTACTCAAGGCTTTCGTGCGCTGGGGACTGCTGGAAGCAGACGCACGCGATGAGATGCTCGGCCGCGACAATGGCGGCTTCTCGCTTGACGATTCGGTGCGCATTGCCGGCCACGACGGGGCCGGGTTGGAGTTGCGGCCGGGGTGTTGTGCCCGGCCGGCCTCCACCCTGGAACGGCGATCACGCGGCCAGCGCCAAACTAAGCATGGCTGCGCGCATTGCATCTGCATCAGAACTGCAGCCAAGCAAGGTCAACCACTGTGCCGGCCGGTCGTCGCCCCTGGCCGGTCGTCGCCCCTGGTAAGTGTCGCCCCGTTGCTCAGTGTCGCCGGCGACGGCAGATCAGGGACCATATCGAGTAAGCTACCGATCCTTGACGCTCCACACCTCGCGTTCGTTGCTTTCCAGGCGACGCTGAGATAGGTGCTGAATTAGCCTTATGCTTGACAAGCAATCAGTCAGCGCTCGCCACTCCGGTCTGTGTCTGGTGTTCGGCGCCAGCGGTTATATCGGCAGCCATCTCGTGCCACGCCTGCTGGACGAGGGCATACCGCTGCGCGCCAGCAGCCGCAGCCGCGCGGTGCTTGAGGCCCGCGGCTGGCCCGAGGTTGTCGAGCTGGCGGAGGCCGACGCGCTGGACCCCACCAGTCTGGAAACCGCGTTGACTGGGGTCGAGATCGCCTATTACCTTGTCCACTCGATGGGCGCCGGTCGGGACTTCGGTCGCATCGACCTTGAGGCGGCCCGAAACTTCAGTGTTGCGGCTGAGCAGGCCGGTGTGAAACGCATCTGCTACCTGGGCGGGTTGGTGCCTGGGGATGCCGACAGCGAACACATCGTCTCTCGCCGCGATACCGGTGACGTGCTACGCAGGGGCAAGGTGCCAGTCACGGAACTACGGGCGGGTATCATCGTCGGACCCGGTTCGGCGGCCTTCGAGGTCATGCGCGACCTCGTCTACCACCTGCCGGTGATGATCACGCCACGCTGGGTAAGCAACAAGTCGCCGCCCATCGCGCTGGACAATCTGCTCATGTACCTGGTCCGGCTACCCCAGATCGACGCGGCGATGGGCCGCGTGTTCGACGCGGGCGGCGCCGAGACGCTCACCTATGGTGAGATGATGCGCATCCTTGCCGAGGTGGGTGGTCGGCGCCCGCCGCTGATCATCCCGGTGCCCGTTCTGAGCCCGAAGCTGTCTTCCTATTGGCTGAGATTCATCACCGCGGTTCCAACCAATATCGCCAGGGCCCTGATCGAAGGGCTCAAGCACGACTTTACCGCCGACGCCGATGCGCTGCGGACTCTAGTGCCTCAGCACCTGCTCGGGTTTCGTGAAGCCGTGGCAGCGGTTTTCGCCGCCGAGCGTGCAAGCGAACCCGTCGTCGCCCGCTGGATCGAGGGAGCCTTTGCCGTGCGCAACCGACGCATCGACTATGCCTATTACGCCAAGCGCGCCAGCGGCAGTGCCGAGACGCGCGCCTGCCCCGCCGAGGTTTGGAAACTGGTCTCCTGCATCGGTGGCGAGAACGGCTACTACTACATGAACGGCCTGTGGCAGCTGCGCGAACTGATGGATTGGATGGCCGGCGGCCCCGGCCGCCGCCACGGCAGGCGCGACCCCTCAGACCTGCGCGTCGGCGACCGGGTCGACTCCTGGAAAGTGCTTGGTCTGGAGCCCGAGCGACGCCTGAGTCTCGCCTTCGGAATGAAGGCGCCGGGCGCTGGCCTGCTCGAATTCGAACTGATGCCGCGGGACGATGGCGGTACGCGCCTGGCTGTCACCGCATACTGGCACCCTGCCGGCGTCTGGGGGCTGCTGTACTGGTATGCGTTCGAGCCAGCACATCGATTCATGTTCAGCGGCACCGCCAAAGAAATCTGTCGTCGGGCCGAGCAGCGCGGCTGACCCTAAGAGCTGATCCCTTGAAGTCTGCCAGGTGGAGAGCTGGCACCGAGTAGCGCCCACCTCATCGATGACGACCGTGCGGGAATGCGGCGTCGCGGTCGGCTTCACGCTTTCAGGATCGAGCAATCCGTGCTCATCGCACCGAACGAAACGCCAGTCGACGACCGCGCACAGCATCGTTGATCTGGCCGTTTTCGAAGACGACTTGACCGTTAACGATCGTCTTCTCGATGTGCGCATGG
>JBATTL010000652.1:0-2208 GCA_049670525.1 Thiohalocapsa sp.
CTGCTCATTGCCGCTGGACGCCCGCGCGTCGCCCGCAGGTCCCACTTCTCCGGCGCCGTCCTTTTCCGCCAGCCGAGCCGCGGACGGCACCCCGGCACGCTGCTCGGTATTGTCGATGAGCCGCCGCAATTCGGCGGCGTCCTCGCTTTCGGGGTCGATCGCGCTCAAGACCCGTTTCCAGGCAACCGCCGCCGCGGTGAATTGACCACGTTGGAATGCCGCCATTCCGGACAGCCAGCGCGCCGTGACGTCGTCCGGGTCCAGTTCCAACGCCTCGGCGATCAGCGCTGACGGTTGGCCCTCCAGGCTGTTGTCGTTGTTGGCGGCCAGCGCCTCGGCATATGCCAGAAGCACCTGCGAGTCCTTCGGCATCAATGCGTAGGCCCTGGCCAATGCGGTCTCGGCCTTCTCGGCGTCTTGCATCGCGAAATAGGTGCGTCCGAGCATGATCCAGCCTTCGGCGTCGTCCGGCGTCTGCTGCAAGCGCTCCTCGAGTTGGATGACCAGAACGTCCAGCGATGGCATTCCGTCCGCTGCGCCGTTGTGGCTCTGTGCTGCCGCGACCTGTCCGGCAGCACCCATCGGCGGGATCATGTCCTGGCTGCCCAGCGCCAGATAGAGCGCCAGCGTGGAGGCGGGCACGGCCACGACCAGCGCAAGTGCTGTCAGCCCTGTGCTTGGCAGTGAGAAGCCGCTGCGCTGTTGCGCATTGTTTGTATCCAGGTCGTTCAGTACTTCTCGCTCAAGATCCTGCCGTGCCGAGTCGTATTGGTTGCGATCCAATTTACCCGCGGACAGATCGGCGTCGAGTTCAGCGAGTTGCTGCTTGAACAGGCCCAGGTTGACCTGATCGAGGTCGACGTCGTCGTCCTGATGCGCCTCGGCGGTGCTGCTCAGCAGCGGCGCGAGCACGAACAGCAGGGCCAGGCCAGCGAGGCCGGCCACGAGAATCCAAAAGATGGTCATGATGGTTGGTCCGTCTTGCCGTCGCGATCGGCGAGCATGTCCTTCAGTCGCAGGCGGTCGTCGTCGCTCAGTTCGGCGTCTGGCGCGGACTTCTTGCGCAGCAGTGCGCGAACCATGAACACCGCACCGATACCGATCAGCACGAATGGCCCGAACCAGAGGATGTACGTGGAGGGTTTCAGGGGTGGGTCGTAGAGGACGAAGTCGCCGTAGCGTGCTATCAAGAAGTCGAGAATCGCGTCTTGTGACTGGCCGGCGCGCAGCATCTTATAGACTTCGTTGCGCAGGTCCTGGGCCAGCTCGGCTTTGGATCCGGCAAGGGACTCGTTTTGGCAGACCAGGCACCGCAGCTTGCTGATCAGTTCGCGAAACTCCGCCTGCTGCTCGGGACTGTCGAAGGTGAACTCCTCAAGCGTGAAGGCACCGGCGGTCACGCTGGTCAGGAGCAGGATTGATAATAGGAAGGACTTGATCAGTGCTGGCATGCCGATTTCGTACGCGCGCTTTTCATAGAGATTGAGGGCCTGTGCATCCAGTACGCCCTCAGCCCTCGGCCTGCAATTCGGCTACCAGTGGCTGCAATGTCTCTTCCCAAACGGTGCGGTCAATCGGGCCGATGTGTTTGTAGCGGATGATGCCTTTCCGGTCGACCACAAAGGTCTCCGGCGCGCCATAGACGCCCCAGTGGATGCCGACGCTGTTGTCGGGGTCGTAGCCGTTCATGTCATAGGGATTGCCGGTCAGACGCAGCACCTGGGTTGCGTTCTCGGCGTCGTCCTTCCAGTTCAGTCCGACGATCTGGAAGCCCGGGATCTCGGACAGGGCCATGAGTGCCTGGTGTTCGGCGCGGCACGAACCGCACCAGGAGGCCCAGACATTGACCAGCGAGATGGTGCCCTTTAGGTCGGCGTCACTGACGCTGCGGCCGGGGTCTGTCAGCTCTGGCAGACTGAACACCGGCACCGGCTTACCCACCAGTGGGGAGGGCACCTTACGCGGGTCGTTGCCGAGTCCAAAGACCAGCAGGGCGACCAGCGCAATAAAGAGTGCCAGGGGCACGAGCGCGACCAAGACGCGGCGCGAGGCCGGGGTGGAGGATGCTGTCGATGCTGTGCCCATTGCTCAGGCCCTCGCCGTTGCACCGCCGACCGGCGCCGCGGCGCGAGAGCGGGCGGCGCGATAGCGTGGGTCGCTGACGACAAGGGTGCCGCCAAGGGCCATCAGTATCGCGCCAAGCCAGAT
>JBATTL010000653.1:0-9027 GCA_049670525.1 Thiohalocapsa sp.
CGCTACCGACACCTGCGGCTCACCCAACGGGCGGGCACCGCGGCGGCCCCGAGGATCCTGGTCGCCGATATCCGCGCTCAGCCACTGGAGACCGGTCTCAGCCATGCGTTGCTCACACGGATGGAACAGGAGATCAACGCGGGCAATCAGGTGCTTCTGTTCCTGAATAGACGTGGCTTCTCACCGGTGCTGACCTGCCACGACTGTGGTTGGATCAGCGAGTGCCGGCATTGCGATTCGCGCATGACTCTGCACCTGGGTCGCGACCAGCTACTCTGCCACCACTGCGGACTGATGCAGCCGCGGCCGGCTCGCTGCCCCTACTGTCAGTCGCCGGATCTGCGGCCCCTCGGTCAGGGTACGGAACGCGTCGAAGACACACTACGACTGCGATTTCCAGGCATCCCGCTGGCACGTATCGACCGCGACAGCACCCGCCGCAAAGGCGAGCTGGAACGTCTGCTGACCGCAGCGGAGCGTGGTGATTTCCGCATCCTGCTCGGCACCCAAATGCTGGCCAAGGGACACCATCTGCCAGGCATCACACTGGTGGGCATCCTAGACCTCGACCAGGGTCTTTACGGCAGTGACTTCCGCGCCACGGAGCGGATGGCCCAACTCCTGGTGCAGGTGGCCGGTCGCGCGGGTCGCGCCGAGCGTTCGGGCACCGTCATGCTCCAGACACGTCATCCGCGGCACCCGATGCTGTCGCTGCTGTTGCGGGAAGGCTACCGCGCATTCGCCGACGCCGCTATGGCCGAACGCGAGGAGGCCGGGCTACCGCCATCAACCCATCAGGCCCTGATGCGCGCGGACAGCCCGAGGGAGCAGGCGGCGATGGAGTTTCTGGGCCACGCCCTCAACGTCGCCCAACCCTTGGCACCGCCGAGCGTCGAGCTGTGGGGACCGGCACCCGCCCAAATGGAACGCCGTGCTGGACGCATTCGTGCGCAGTTGCTGCTGCAGGCACCGAACCGCGGGCAATTGCAGGGGTTGCTCAGCGGCTTGCTGCCGAAGCTGCAGACGCTTCCAACGCCTCGGCATCTGCGCTGGAGTATCGACGTCGACCCCCAGGACAGTTTCTGAACCGATATCACGGAGCACTCCGAGACCGCGCAACGCCCCCGAGACGTCGGGACATCAGACGCCCACGTCAAATGACCATCGTCGTCGCCGGAACAGCCCCGTTTTTCACCCCCGTCATACGAGCCTGAGCAGACCTGAAGCACCGGTTTCCGGTATCCTTGCGGGCTTCGGGATCGCTGACCCGAAGGTCCGCCGCAACCGAATTCCAAACCTGAGCAGTCAATGAAGTCTGAGCTCCAAACGCTTGTCGCCACGGCCCTTGAGGCACTTGTCAGCAAAGGCACAATCGACGGCGACCCGAGTCGCCAATCACCCCAGATCGAACGCACCCGCGACCCGACCCACGGCGACTTCGCGACCAACGTCGCGATGGTGCTGGCAAAACGGGCGCGCACCAATCCGCGGGACTTGGCGCAGCAACTGATCGCGGCCCTGCCCGCGTCACCGCTGATCGATCGGGTGGAGATCGCCGGACCAGGCTTTATCAATTTTCGTCTCACCGCGGACGCCTATCACGCCCTGATCCCGGAGATCCTGCGCCTGGGCGCGGGCTTTGGCCGGTCCAAACTCGGCCAGGGTAAACGCGTTCAGGTCGAATTCGTCTCCGCCAATCCAACCGGTCCGCTGCACGTCGGCCACGGCCGTGGCGCGGCCTATGGTGCAGTGGTCGCGGACCTGCTCGCGGCGGTCGGCTTCGACGTACACCGGGAGTACTACGTCAACGACGCCGGCCGACAGATGTACATCCTGGGCACGTCAGTCTGGCTGCGCTATCTGGAACTATGCGGCGAGGAACTGCCCTTTCCGAGCAACGGCTACAAGGGCGACTACGTCTGGGACATCGCGGCGTCTCTGCACCGCGAACAGGGCGATGCCTATCGCGTCGACTCCAGCGAAGTTTGCCAAGGACTGCCACCGGACGAGATCGAAGGCCAAACGGACGGCGACAAGGAGGCCCACATCGACGCCTTGGTCGCTAGGGCAAAGCAGTTGCTCGGCGACAATCGCTACCGTTTCGTCTTCGAGTTGGGACTGAACACGATCCTCGACGATATCCGCGACGACCTCGGCGAATTCGGCGTCGACTACCAGGAATGGTATTCCGAGCGATCGCTGACCGAAAGCGGCGCGGTCAATAAGGCCATCGAGCGGCTGCGCGAGTCGGACCGCGTCTACGAAAAGGCGGGCGCGCTCTGGTTCCGCTCCACGGACTTCGGCGACGAGAAGGACCGCGTGGTCGTCCGCGACAACGGCCAGACGACCTATTTCGCGTCCGACATCGCGTATCACAGGGACAAGCTGGAACGGGGCTTCAATCGCATCATCGACGTCTGGGGTGCCGACCATCACGGCTATATTCCCCGCGTCAAGGCGGCACTAACGGCACTGGGCGACGATCCGGACCGTCTCGATGTGCTGTTGGTGCAATTCGCAGTGCTTTATCGCGGCGGCGACAAAGTTCAGATGTCCACCCGCTCCGGCGATTTCGTGACGCTGCGCCAACTGCGGAAGGAGGTCGGCCGGGACGCCGCGCGCTTCTTCTATGTCATGCGCCGCTGCGAACAACACATGGATTTCGACCTGGACCTGGCAAAGAGCCAGTCGGCGGACAACCCTGTCTACTACGTGCAGTATGCCCATGCGCGCGTGGAGAGTGTTCTGCGCCAAGCCGCGGACAGAATGCTGCCGGTGGAAACAAGCACCGGCACCCTGAACCTTGACCGTCTTGCGGAGGATCACGAGCAGACGCTGCTCAAGACTTTGTCCCGGTATTCGGAAGTGGTCGAGACAGCGGCCCTGAACGAGGAACCGCATCAGCTCACAAATTACCTGCGCGAACTGGCCAACGATTTCCACACCTATTACAACGCGCACCAGTTTCTGGTGGAGGATACGGCGTTGCGGGATGCGCGCATCAAGCTGATTCTGGCGGTGCGCCAGGTCCTGCGAAACGGACTGGGGCTGATCGGCGTGTCAGCGCCCGACCAAATGTGACCGAATCTGATTCGAACAGCTATCTTGCGCAGGACAATCGCGGATTGAACACCGAGAAGACCAGCGCAGGACAACAGAGCCGACCGGGGAGGCACTGATATGACTCTGGACTATCGCAAAGGCGCACCACCGCGACCTCGCAAACGCAACCAACCGCGTGGCACCTGCGCATTCTGGTTCCTGCTCGGCGGCCTGCTCGGCGCATTCGGTGTCGGTGTGGCCTGGATGATGGCGGAGCAGCCCGGAGCAATTCCCATCGCAGCGAACGAATCCATGCAGAAGAACGAGCCCCCGAAAAAGCCGGAGTTCACCTTCTTCAGTACGCTCAAGGAAGAAGAGGTCGTCGTGCCGGCGGAGCGCGCCCCGGAACCGATGGCGCTGCCACCACCGCCCGGAACGCAGCCAGCGCAAGATCCGCCGACGAAAACCGCCAAGGCGGCAGCTCCCATGCCGGCGCCCAAGACCAGCGCCGGCCCCAATAGCTACGTGCTTCAGGTCGGCTCCTTCCGCAAGACCAGCGACGCCGAGCGCCTGAAGGCACAACTTGCGATGCTCGGCATACAGACCAGCGTCCAGACCGTCACCATTGCCAGTGGTCAGACCTACCACCGCGTGCGCACGGGCAGCTACGCGAAATCCGACGCCAACGCGCTCAAGTCGAGACTCAAGAGCAACGGCCACGATGCAATGATGATGAAGGCGCGTTGACAGCCTCCGACGCGCCGGTTTAGCTACCCGGGTCGCCGATGCCCGAGCGCGTGCGCCAGGGGAGGCACGGCCTCACCGACCTGGGCAAACGGGGCATCGCCATCACCGTGCAGGACTTCGGCGCGCGCACCGAATTTCTCTACACGACGGTGAACGACATTTAACCGGCGATGATCGAGGAAGCCACGCGCGACGCGCGTGAGGTCGCTGCCAAGTCAGCGAAACGGCCAACTACATGGACGCTGGTGTCCGAACCGGGCCGTTGCGACGCAAGGGAGGAATCCGGAATGAATCGGACAGGGCCTTGTCGCATCGCCGACTGATTTTGGCCCGGATCCGCGTTAAACAATCATATCGAGACGGTCATCGTCACCCAAGGCACGCGTCCCAATCGCGCGAGTCTTCGCATTGTAAACACACGAGGTCGGTATGGGTTCGGTCCTAGAAGGTCTGTCAGTGCGCGATGTTGTGGCAGCGGTCTTCGCTATCTTTGCCATCTGGCTAGCGGGCGAAGTTCCCTCCGTGGAAATCGCGTGGGTGATGGGCTTTCTCGTGTTCACGATCTTCTTGTTCGCCTTTGAGGTCGTTGCCGTCGATGTCGCGGCAATCACGGTCATGGTGTTGCTCGGGCTGACCAGTCTGTTCGCGCCGGTGATGGGCCTCGAGACGGGTCTCGTGCCCGTCGCGCATCTTTTCGACGGCTTCGGGTCCAACGCGGTGATCTCGATCATCGCGGTCATGATCATCGGCGCTGGTCTCGACAAGACCGGCATCATGTCCCAGGTTGCGGCCTATATCATGCGTATTGGTGGCAGCACCGAGGCCCGCATCATCCCGCTCATTTCCGGCACGGTCGGCATCATTTCGTCCTTCATGCAGAATATTGGTGCCGCGGCCCTGTTTCTGCCGGTGGTCAGCCGCATCTCGGCCCGCACCCAACTGCCCATGTCGCGGCTGCTGATGCCGATGGGTTTCTGCGCCATTCTCGGCGGCGCCATGACCATGGTTGGCTCGAGTCCGCTCATCCTGCTCAACGACTTGATCCTAACGTCGAACAAGGCGCTGCCCGCGGGCGTAGAACCGATGCAGACCTTCGATCTCTTCGCCGTCACCCCCATCGGCATCGCGTTGCTCTCCACGGGGATCATCTATTTCGTGCTGGCGGGGCGCTTCGTGCTGCCATCCCGCGGAACCGATATGACCGAGGCGGCGGATCCGACGACCTACTACGCGGAAACCTACGGGATCAACGATTTCCTCGTCCACGAGGTTCGAGTGACGGGGAACAGCGAACTGATCGGAACCAGCGTCGACGACATGGAACACCACTGGCACGTGCGGGCAATCGCTGTGGACAAGGGCGATGGCGTCCGCCTCGGCGCCTCCGGCGTGGACCGCAGTGTCGGCATCGAGACCGGCACCCAATTGGCGCTGCTTGGCGCAAAGAGACAGTTCGAGACCTTCGTCGCGGAGACCGGGGTGGAGGTGAAGCGGGACGTCGACATCTTCGCAGAGTCCCTGTCATCGACCAAGGCGGGAATCGCCGAGATCGTCATCCCGCCAAGTTCCGGTCTGATCGGAAAGTCCGCACGGGATGTCTGGATGCGCAAGGTCTACGGTCTTTCCGTGCTGGCCATCCGCCGCGGCGACGAGACGCTGACATTCGAGAAAGGCGGCGTACGCAATCTGCCCTTCAAACCCGGCGACACGCTCGTGGTGCACACCATGTGGGTCGACTTGGCGCGAATCGCGAAAAACCGCGACTTCGTCGTCGTCACCACCGAATACCCCCACGAGGAACTGCGCCCCCACAAAGTGCCGATGGCGCTGCTGTTCTTCGTCATCACCCTCGGCTTGGTGCTGTTCACGGATTTGCGTCTGTCGGTGGCGTTATTGGTGGGAGCATTGGGCATGGTCCTGAGCAGGGTGCTCTCAATCGATGAGGCCTACGCGTCGGTCAGCTGGAACACGGTTTTCCTGCTCGCATCGCTCATACCCCTTGGCCTCGCGGTGGAAAGCAGCGGGACGGCGGCCTGGATCGCCGATCAAACACTCACGGCCCTTGGCGACGTGCCGATCTGGGTGATCCAGGCGGCACTGGCCACATTGGCAACCTTCTTTACGCTGGTCATGTCGAATGTCGGGGCGACGGTGCTGCTGGTGCCATTGGCCGTGAACATGGCCCTCGGCGCCGGCGCCAACCCCGCCGTCTTCGCGCTCACCGTGGCGATAGCGACATCGAACTCCTTCCTGATCCCGACCCATCAGGTCAACGCATTGATCATGGGCCCGGGCGGCTACCGGGTACCCGACTATTTGCGCGCCGGAGGCATCATGACGGTGTTGTTCCTGGTGGTCTCGCTGGCCATGCTGAACCTCATGTTCTGAGCCTGAGCCAAGCGGTCAGTTCGGACAAGGCTCAGGGTCGCTTGTATAAAGGCTGAAATCGCGCGTTTGCTCCGCCGGCCGAGGTGTCGTGCGATCCGGCCTCGCTGGACAGCACTTGCGACAGAACCAATTGGCAAACCGCGGTTTGCGACGGCATGCGGTCTCATCGGCCGGGATGGCCAACGAGACCGCACCTGTTTCAGAGGAACGCGCCGCCAACGACAGCGTGGCCGAAGACGATCTTTCCGAGCGCGCCATCGTCCATTTGAATCTCACCGACGCCGTTGCGACCTTCGGCATCCAGCATGATATTCGCACGGCCCCGAGAGCCGTCGTCGCAAATGACCTTGAACACCGCCTCGGTATCACCGGCGAAAGCGTTGTAGCGCCCGCGGCAGACGTTGACACCGTTGCTGACGGTGAAAGCGGACGCAAAGGGCTGGGACACATAACTGCCACGATAGAGGTCGTCATCCAGTACCACCACAAACGGACCGTCCAGCACCTGTTTTGGCGTCACATCACGGCCGATCATCTCGTCGTGATACTCAATCACGGAGGTCAGGCAGGTATGCCTGTCCTCCATGTCGATCCCACTGCACAGGATCTCCGCATACTCCAAGGAGTCCATGTTCGTGAAGAGAAGATTGTAATCCCGGGTCGCGGCGTTGCTGCCGCACCCGCCCAACAGAAATGACCATCCCGCCACTAACAAGGCCCCGAGCACCCCAGCCCTGCGCATCGTTTCACCCCCCCTTCTGCCGCGGCGGCAGCATCGACCTGGCCCGCTCCCGTTGGCACAATCATAACCCGATCCGGGGAAGACACCGCGAACCAGGTCGCAGGGCGCGTACCGGCTTGACTCAGGCGGCGGGGTGTTCGAACAAATAGTGGCCAACCCACCATTCCTGCCCCGCATGCAGCCCGAACAGCTCGGCGCAGGCCATGAAAAACAGGCGCCAGCGCATCCACCAGACGCCCGCCTGATCCGTGCCATAGGTCTGCTCGAGGATCGGCCAGATCAGGTCCCTAGACGCATCCATCCGCGCCAGCCAGGCATTGAGCGTTCGCTCGTAGTGCTGACCGTTCCATCGCCAGCGATCCACCAGTTTGAGCTTGTCCTGAAAATACAACGGCAAATCGTCGCTGGGCATGATGCCACCCGCGAAAAAATGATGACTCATCCAGTCGTCCGGGCCGGTGTCCTCGTAGGGGTAGGGGTGCTCGCGGTGGCAGAAAACATGCATAAAAAAACGTCCGCCGGGCTTGAGCCAGCCATGGACGCGGGTGAACAGCTCGCGCCAGTTGCGCATGTGTTCGAACATCTCCAACGAGACGATCCGATCAAACCGCTCGTCGATAGCGAAAACGTTCATGTCCGCGGTGATCACGGTCAGGTTGTCGATGCCGAGCCGGGCGGCTTCCGCCTCGATGAAGACCCGTTGGGACGCTGAATTGGATACCGCCCTGAATCGGCTGTCGGGAAACCGTTTGGCTGCCCAGAGGCTAAACGAACCCCAACCGCATCCGAGCTCCAGCACGTCCATGTCCGCCGCGATGCCGGCCCGCTCGGCGGTCGCCGCCAGCGCGGCCTCTTCCGCCTGCTCGAGCGTCTCCGTACCCTCCGGCCAGCAACAACTGCTGTACTTGCGTCGCGGGCCGAGCACCGTATCGAAGAATTCAGCCGGAACCTCATAGTGCTGTTCGTTGGCACGCTGAGGTAGCGCGGCCACGGGCGAGGAATCCATCATCGCGATGAACGCCTGCTTGTGCACCAAGGCCTCTTCACATTCGTCCTGCGGTAGATCGGCAAGCGTCTTACGCAACCGTTGACGGATGCCAGCGCGGATAACGCTGTCGGGTACGCGGCCACGCTCCACCCAATCGATGATTCTGGCCTCGGAAAGGGGCATCGGACTACTCCATTGTGATTGCTCAAGATTGACCGAATCAGATATTGCCCGCGCAGTGCGGATGCAAGGCGAACCAGATTCGACGTCACTACCCCGAACTCAAAAGGGAAATGTCGTTTTGTGGCGTTACCCGTTCGGGCCATGGATGGCCCGGCATTTGCACGCACCCAAGTGCTTGAAAATGAAGAAACCCGGAAACCGAATTTACCGGACCTGTCCGATTCTTGGCCAGGCTGGCCAAAAAACCAGTGTTTCCGCAGATGACCGCCTAAATCCCACTGGGCACCCCGACTCTGCCCGAGCGGCTCATGGTACCGCTCAGATACTGGGGTAATGGCGACGACTTACGCAAAGCGAGAAAGCATTAGCAACTTGATCTCAATGAAATTTTGAGTCACTCCTCAGCATGATTGACAATCGAACGATAAATAGGCCTCTGCCATGCTGTGCGCGCTTCGTCTAGGCTTCAGGTTCGGACTCACACGAAGCCCGGCGCGGGATCGGGCCCAACACATGAGGCTAGGGCCGTGACGACCACGAGAATCTCAGCGCCGACAGAACCGCATACCACCCCGCTCAGATCGAGCGGCAGCCGCTTGCCGGGATATGCCCTGCTGCTCGCCGCGACTGCGGCTCTCGCGTGCAACGCGCTGTTCGGCGACCAAGCGGCATTGGCCCAAGATAGCGCCAGCAACGCCTGCGGCGGGACGCAACCCTGCTTTGCCGACATCCCGGACATCCTCGGCGGCCGACGGAACTTGCTGCCCAACGACGATCTGGTGCTCGGCATTAATCTAGAGGGCGACGACGAGAGCAAGACCGTGTTCCTGAACGTCTACCTGCCGACCAAGGACTTGAACGTGATCCTACCGCCGACAGACCCATCGCTGTCGGAGGACCCGTTACTGCGTCTCGTCGAGGCGCCTTGCATAACCCG
>JBATTL010000654.1:0-2871 GCA_049670525.1 Thiohalocapsa sp.
AGGCCGCGCTAGCGTCCACAGCAACCACAGCCACTGCCGCCGTAACCGCAGCCGAAGCCGCCACAACAGCCGCCACCGCAGCCGAGGCGGCCGGCCAGGCCGCAGGCACCGCAGCAACCACAGCCGGAACTGAAGCTGGAACGGCCGAAACAGCGCGCCAATCGACAGAGTCGACAACCGGTACCGGTGACGGCGACGGAAGCGGAGACGGCGATGGAGAAGGCGAGGGCGAGGGTTACTGCGATCCCGCCGTCGAAGAATGCGGCGAAGGCGAAACGTCCTTGCCCGGCTATTTCGAAGTACCCACGAAACAGGTTGAGCGCCCCGTCGATTGGGATTCGGGTCTACCCGAGAACGCATCATGCCCCGGACCGATCACGTTCAATTTCCCCGCATTCAACACGTCTTTTAACATTGATCTCGATTTCGTCTGCGACGTCGCATCAGCCATTCGACCGCTCGTTATCGCCGTTGGAGCGATAGCGGGTCTAGCCGCGTTCGCGAGTTGGGCTGCCTAAGATGGCCGCATTTCTCGTCATGCTCGCGAGCTGGTTCCTCGCTTCGGTTGTCGCGCGGATGCTGCTCGGTGCCGGCCTGGCTTTCGTCACCGCTGACTGGGTCAGTGGCATGGTCGACGAATGGCTTGGTCTTATGGCAACGTCGCTTGGCTCCATGGGCGGCATAGCCGCTGACATCCTCTACATTGCCGGAGCCGGCGTCGCCTTCGACTATTTCGGAACCGGTGTCGTCTGCGGCGTCACAGTCTGGGCCGCAAAGAACATCGTTGGCCTGGCCATCGTCGGAGCCGGCGCAGCCGGTGCAGCGGCTGGAGCGGGCGATTGATCCTCCTCATCACAGGCACGCCAGGCGCAGGAAAGACCCTGAGGGCAATCCATGCCCTTTTGGACTACCTGGCCGAAGGTCTGATGGTCTTCACCAACATCAACGGATTTGATGCCCCAGGCGTCCGGCCCATCACCGCCCTGGTCGATTCCGACTGGCGCAACGCGCCCGAGGGCTCCGTCGTCTGCTATGACGAATGCCAAGAACGCTATCCGGGGCGGGCGAGGGCGGTCAACAAGGTCGAGGTCGATCCCCACGAACTGACCCAAATGGAAAAGCACCGGCATGGCAACCGCCATCTCGTGCTTGTGACGCAAAGGGTCAATCTCGTGCATTCCGGCGTGCTCGGACTGGTCAACAGACACGAGCACCTAAAACGCCAATTTGGCCTTAGTGCCGTCACCATCTGGTGGGACGATCAAGTCATGATGACCCGCGCCGACCTCCAGGCCGGTAGCAAGATGCCCTGGCGGCACCCGAAAAAGCTTTTCAAAGCCTACAAATCCGCCAGCGGCCATCGCAAGGACGTGCGATTACCGGGAATCATCAAAGTCGGCGGTCTCTTGATCGCCGCATTCCTTTTCTACTTTGGACCGAAGTTCTACAACGGCTGGCTACCGATCGCGGGCTATCCCGACGACCCAAAGAAAGAGCCTGAAGCGCCATTGCTCGCGAAGGTACAAACAAGCCTCGCGGCAAAGGGAACCCCGAAAACAGCGACCCAAACAACCCAACAACCGACCGCCCCGATTCCATCCACCGAGTGGTGGATCACAGGTGCCATGCAACTCGAAGGCGAGTTGCGCGTCGTTTTGGCCCAAAACCTCGAAGGGCGCAGCCGCAGAATCGAACCCATCGACTGCGTCAAGCGAGGTACGTCCATCCGCTGCGTGGTGGACGGCGAAATCATCCGCGACAAGCCGCTCGAACCGGAGCAAACACGCGGCAACAAAACCAACCGACCACTGGCAGCGCTCTGAGGCAACCATGGGCGGCAGAGGCAAATTTCTGAATCCGGACCTGGAAGAGGGCGTCCCTTTCCGTGTCGCCTACACGCCCAATGCCCAGCGGCCCTACACAGTCCGTTCCGACAAATACGAGCCGATACTCATGGACACGAAAAACAGAGCACGCACCTTTTCCGATCCGCAATCAGCCATCAGGGCCGCGCGTCAAGACGGTGTTAGTTGGGGTGCAAGGGGACACAGATCCCAAAAAGCCGGCAAAGTCCTTTCAATCGATAATGATCGCTCGGAATTCGACAGACGCGTCAATGGTCTTGGCGCTTCGATCGAACGACCGCCGTCCGCTCAACACCATCAGTCGCCTTCCCCGCAAAACAGGTCTGCATCATCGCAGTCGATCGACCCAACCGCAGAACTGCTCAAAGGCAACTCGTACGCCTTCTCGTCGGGCTATCGGACGGGTCTTGACCACGCTCGGCGAGGTAACGGCACAGCTGAATCAGTTCCGTCGAGCGCGTTTAAGGGAGACGATGTCGCACGCTTTGGAAATGGTTACAAGGCCGGCTTTCTTGACGGACGTTCGACGGACGCCTCGACGAAGTCGACCAAGGATTAACCCGAATGGCTGCACAAATTGAGGTTCGATTGCCAGGCGACGGCATGTCCTTGTCCAGCTTGCCGCGAGTCCCGGAGAGAGTCTTACAAAACCTGCTTGCGCCGGCTCCATGTGCCGACTTGCTTGGCTATCCGCAACGCTACCACGATGGTCAAGGACTGCCTGACCACTGGGCGCGTCTCGGCCGCACAGTCGGCCCGAACGATGGTCTGCACGCCTTCGTCGATGACTGGCGTCTTGAAAGCCTCTATCGCAAAGGCCCGACTGCTGTCCCAGACGTGACCTGCATGGTCGAACCCGATTACTCCGTCTACGCCGAAACACCCGTCATCGTCGCCGCCTGGCAAACCTTCCGGGCTCGTCTCGTGGGCTCATGGTGCGACGATCGAGACATCCCCTGTCTGCCCGTTCTCCAGTGGGGCGGACCAGACACCTACTGTTGGTGCG
>JBATTL010000655.1:0-6694 GCA_049670525.1 Thiohalocapsa sp.
GACACAAGATCCACAAGTGCTCGCATCCAAACTCACCGCCGAGACCGCGAAGATCCCGTGGCGCGATCTGCAGCGCTTCTTCGCCCAGGGACGGGCGATCCAGGTGGCCGCGTCGTTGGATCTGATCGATGTCGCCACCCGTATCAGCGGTGACGATGCCAAACGAATCCGGGCCTGGATGGCCAGCGACCTGGTCGGTCGGGTCAGCGAAGATCAGGCAAAGCAATGGATCGATGTGGACGCCACCGTCTGGGCCGTGGTGGTACGGCCTTGGGTGCTGGTGCAATCGATCAGGGAAGACTGACGTGCGCTGATGACTCGGCGACCTATCGATGACGCGAAACATCAACGCCGGGTGCCGCCCCCGTCGCGCCTCGTCGGAAACCGGACAGGGCTGGTGCCGAGCCGCTCCGACGACCTTCGTGAACTAGAGACATTCCACCAGATAGTCGACAAACGCGCGCACCTTTGCCGGCACGAAACGCCGTGACGGCCATACGGCGGACAACGCGAGCTTTGGCGCACGCCAGTCGGCGAGTACGCGTTCGAGACGACCGACGGCAAGGTCCTCGGCAATGATAAACGACGGCAAGGCGCAAACCCCCATACCACTGATCGCCGCGCGGCGCAGTAAGTCGCCGTTGTTGGCGCAAAGCGGCCCGAGGATGTCGATTCTCTTCCCCGCGTCGGCTTCGGAACCAGCGCGGCCTGCCGCCTGGACCGGCCGCAGTGTCCATTCTTCTCGCACACCGACATTGCTGTAATGCAGACAGTCGTGTCGGCGCAGGTCGGCGGGGACATTAGGGCGGCCGCGTCGGTCCAGATAGGCCGGGGCGGCGCAGAACACGCGTTCGAACTCGGCGATACGCCGCGCCACCAGGGTGGAGTCGCCAAGGGGACCGATGCGCAATGCCAGATCGACGCCAGCGGCGACGATGTCGACCATGCGGTCGTCGAGATCCAGGCTCAGGCGCAAATCCGGATAACGGGCATGGAAACCCGGTAGCAGCGGCGCCAGGGCGCGTACCGCGAATGACAGGGGTGCAGCCACACGCAGGTCGCCGGATGGGGATGCGTTGAGATGGGAGACGCGGTCCTCGGCGTCGCTGAGGGCCTGCAGGATGGCGTTGACGTCCCGGTAGTAACGTTCGCCCGCCTCGGTGAGATTAACCTGGCGCGTGGTGCGATTAATAAGTCTCAGCCCCAGGCGCCGCTCCAGCGCCGCGATGCGCCGGCTCACCGCGCCGGTGGTTGTTTCCAGCCGCTCGGCAGCGCGACGAAAGCCGCCGGCATCGACGACCGCGATAAAGGTATGCAGTGTGACGATATCAGGGAGGGCCATGGTCCTCGCCTGAAAAGCTCATTGCGTGATCCAGGCCCAGTGCGTGTTGAACGCGCCAGGACAGTTCGTCCGGCGTACGGGCGATGATCTCGGCGGGAATCCCGTGTTTCTTGTGCAGCCGGTCGAAGCCTTCGAAACCATAGGCGACCATGAACGGATGCATCCCGGCGTTGACGGCCGCGCGGAAGTCCTTGGCCTCGTCGCCGCAGGCGTAGGCTCGCGCCGGATTGATCTCAAATTGCTCGCGGATCTGGCGAAAACAGCCGAGCTTGTCCTCGGACAAGGGTAGATGCACGAGAAAATCCAAGGTATCGGGCTCGATACCATGGCGGAGGAACAACCGGGTCAGTGTTTCGATGGGGTTGATTGTGATATTGCGCGTGACGATCCCGACCTTGACATCCGGCGTCGCACCCAATCGCCGGATCAGCAGTTCCATGCCCTCGAACATGGTCGCTTCCTCGCGATATACCTCGGTCAGGGTCTTGACGAATGTGCTGCGCTTCATGCCGCCGAGTTGACGGCGTAGGTTGGTAGGCATCTCTTTGATACCACCCAGATACTTGAAAATCTTGCGCCGTTTTTGGAACCGCGCGAGTGGGCCGATGTTCATCCCGTGATGGGCAAAGGTCTTCTCGATGGCTCTGAAGGCGTTGATGGTGGTCCCATCGGCATCCAGGACCACCAGGCGGTCGTTCGTAAACATCGGCAATGCACACCCGCACACGGCAGAGCGGGCGAGAAAACCAAGTCGGGGCCGGCTCCGAATCGGGCGCTATTCTCGCACAATGCGCCCTGCGGCCGGACCGAATCCAACTGTGCACTTCAAGAAGGCGTCATCGTTCCGCAGGGTCAATTTCACTTGACCGCCCATGTCCGTCAGCAGATGCGCTCCGGCGACGCGGAGGCCGCATAGACACGGCACAGGGGCGTCCAGATTCAGCGCTTGAAAAATCCACGCCCGCGCATGAAGTCGAGCATGTGCTTGCGCTTCTTGCCCTGGATGGCGTTTGCGGTTGCGGCGGACCAGTCGTCCATCCGGGCGTTGGTGCCTCGCTCTCGGTAGTAGCTGGCCATGGTGGCATCGTAAGCGCCAATCTCGGCCGGGTCCACATCGCGATAGCGATCCTGGTGCAGGATCAGTTCCGCGGGCATCCGCGGCTTGACGGCCTGCTGCAGGGCCTGCTCGCTGGGCCAGCCGAGGCACAGACCGAAAACCGGCAGCACCAGGCTGGGCAAGGCCAATTCGACGACAATCTGCTGTGGATCGTTGCGGATGCCACCGATGAAGAGTCCGCCCAGACCCACCGACTCGGCAGCCAATAACAGGTTCTGCCCGAACAATGCGCAGTCGACGACGGCGGCGAGGGAGTGCTCGGACCAGCCCTCCAACTCGCCGCGCCCCTGGTCTTGGCAAGCGTGGTCAATGCGGCGCAGGTCCGCGCAGCAGACGAAAAAGACTGCAGCCTGCTCGATCCAGCGCTGGCCGCCGGCCGCCTTCGCGATACGCGAGCGGGCCTCGGGCCGGTTCACACGAACCAGGGAATAGGCCTGAATGAAGCTTGAGGACGCGGCGCATTGCGCAGCTTGGATCAGTGTCGTTAGCAGAGCGTCGTCGATGGGCTCGCCGGTGTACTTGCGTACCGAGCGGTGGGTGCGTTGGCAGTCGAGGACAGCGGAGTTGGGGACTGATTCATTATTCATTGCTTGACCGGAGCCGATGGCTGTCTGGCGGAGCGGTTGGTTGGTGCTGGATTTCGCGTCGGCGAGACTGTCGCGGGCGCGGCTTTGCCGATGCCCTGGTCTTCAGCACTGAGGAATGCGAGACTTCAGCCTCGCCGGTTCTTACTCCGGCCCGGTAAGATCCCGCCGGGGCTGGAGCCCCGGACTCCCGACATGCGGAGTCAAGAATCATCAACCGATCCAACGATTTTTGATCGCGGCCCCCGGCGGCTCCATGCGTAGAGCAGCAAGAACAACAGGACACCAGCGGCGTGCAGCCAAAACGGTCCGGGCCACAACATCAGGGTTGCCGCGGCGCAAAGCAAGAACCTGACCACCCAGCCGAGGGGAACCACGAGCCAGCCCTGAAACGCGGCGGCGAAGGCGTACAGTGCGACCAGGGCGAAGGCGAAGATGGTCAGTGCCGCCGGCCAGTCGCCATGCAGAATCGGCGTGTAGGCAAACAGCACCGGCACGATGTATATGCCCTTGGCCAGCTTCCAGGCCGTGAGTCCGGTACGCATCTGGTCGGTACCGGCGATGGCCGCGGCCGCGTAGGCGGTGAGGCAGACCGGCGGGGTCACGTTGCTATCCTGGCTCAGCCAGAAGATGATCATGTGCGCCGATAGCAGCAGGCCCGTTAGCAGCACAGGGTCGAGCATCTGATCGTACAGCCCAACCACCAATGACGGATCCAGCGCCCTCAGCGCATCGAGCAGTGCCTCGGCCTGGGGCGTTGACACCGGTTGACCGATCAGCGCGAGTTGTTCTGGCGCGGCTAGCAGCAGCATGACTCGGGTCGTCTCCGGGAGCGCCGTGCCCGCGGCGATCAGCTCGACCACTTGGGCATGGGCCATCAGGTTATACAGCGCCGGCGCTGATAACGTGGCGAGCACGATGTAAGCAGCGGTCACCGGCAAACCCATGCCGAGGACCAGCGACGCAATGGCCACCAGCAGTAACGCCAACAGCAGGCTGCCGCCGGCCCAGGACTGGATCATCAGCGATAGGGTATTGCCGACACCGGTCATCGCGATGACGTTGACGATGAGCCCGACCGCGACCAGCAACAATCCGGTCGAAATCATATTGCGGCTGCCGAGCGCAAGCGCATCCAGGATGGCGCGCGGGCCCATGCGCCTGGGTGTGAGCCAGCTTGCGCCGACTACCGACAGGATCGCGACGCCAGCCGCATAGGTGGGTGTGAAACCCACCACAAGCAGCGTGATCAGCACCGTAATGGGTACGACGAACACGACCCCGCCATCGCGCATAATCTGAACGACCCCCGGCCTGTCCGTCGTGTCTTCGGGTTGAAAGCCGAGCCGCTTTGCCTCGATACGCACAAAGAACGCAACGGACAGGAAGTACAACAATGCCGGCAGGGTCGCCACCAGCACGATCTGCGTGTACGGGATCTGCGTATAGCTGGCCATGACGAAGGCGCCGGCGCCCATGATCGGTGGCATAAGCTGGCCCCCGGTGCTGGCCGCGGCCTCGACACCGGCGGCAAATCGGGGCGGGAACCCGGCTCGCTTCATCATCGGGATGGTAATGACGCCGGTGGAGACGGTGTTGGCGATTGCAGAACCGGAGATGGTGCCGGTGAGCCCGGAGCTGAAAACCGCCACCAGCCCTGGCCCGCCAATGATGCGCCCCGCCAGCGCCCGTGATAGCGCGACCACGAAATCCCCGGCCCCCGAGCGCAGCAAAAAGGCGCCAAATAGAATGAACATGAACACGAAGGTGACGGAGATCTGGGCGATGGTGCCAAACAACGCATCGTCGCCGAAGATACTCCGAAATAGCAGGGTCTCCGTGCTAAGACCGGCGAAGCGGAATACGCCGTCGATCCAGGCACCCCAGCAGATCACATAGGTCAGGGCGAGCACAATCAGCACTGGAATCACCCAGCCGGTGGTGCGTCGCACCAGCTCGATAGCGCCGACGATGGTGATCAGGGCAAGGACTTGATCCAACAGGGTCAGCTCGACACCACGGGCATAGATCGCGTCCTCGGAGCCAATCAACCAGATCGTCGCGATCATGACCACCAACCCAAAGACCAGATCGGTGGCCAGCATCACCGGCGATTCGGCCAGGCGCTCCGAGCGACGTGGCGGATACAGCAGCACGGCCATCAACCCGAGTCCGACGAAGTGCAACGTTGCCTGCCACTGGGTCGAAAACCAGGTGGTGAAGTTCATTGCCAGATGCAGCAGCGCCAGCGCGGCGCCCAACCAATAGATGGCGCGGGCAATCCGCGGACCACGCCGCAACCCCGCGTCGAGGGCACCACGGTCGTAAGCAGGCCGGCCTTCGGCAACAGTCATCGTAGCAAGAGCGCGGTGACCCGCACCGGAGTATCAGCGGTCGGGGACATCGCCTCAGCCGTCCCGCCAATGCGCCGCCGGCACCAGGTCCTTCAACGCGACGGACAGACCTTCCATATTGCCGTAATCCTCAAGCCGGATACCGCGGTTGTCCGTGCGTTGGATCTGGATATGCCCGATATGCCGTCGGCGCCGGTGAACGGTGACCGACGCGATGTCCGCGAGCGCCAGTCGGCTGTTCTCCGAACCGGTTTGAAAACCGATGAAGTCGGGGCCGAGCTCCAAGCGATGATCCTGCGCCAACCGCAAGTAGCGGCGGTGACGCAAATAGCCGATCAGGTTCGCGAGCAGGACGAAACCGACGACAGACCAGAGCAATACGTCATTGTAGGTCTGCGGTTGCTCAAGATGCCCCCAACCAACCAGCAGCACCAACAGCAAGCTGAGTCCGACGCCGTAAAGGACATTGTTGGTTCGCCGCTGCAGGCTCTCAGCGCTGACCTTGAAGCTCGGAACTGCCGTATTCATTGAAGGTAGCGATTCATATCTGCTGCGCACGGACGCGAAGCACAGTGCGGTCGTCTGCGGCGTCAACGACAAAACGGTAGCCCTCGTCGTCGATCGAGTCCCCCTCTTGAGCGAGTCGGCGCAGGCGGGCGGTGACGAATCCGCCGATGGTGTGAGCTTCGGTCAGCGGCAATTTGATGTGCAGCACGTCGTTGATCTCAGACAGTGGCGTGCGCCCGCTCATGCGAAACGCGGTTTCGCCATCGGACTCGATGTAATACTGACGCTTGGACTGGTATTCGTCGAAGTCATAGCCGACGTCGATATCGCCCACCACCTCCTCGAATACGTCCTCCATGGTCAGGATGCCGACGCCCGAGCCGAATTCATCGATGACGATGCCCATGTGATCTGGGCGTGCCTGGAGCAATGGCAAAGTCTGATCGATGGTCTGCTGCGGACTCAGGTAGAGCGGCGGTTGAATGAACTCGGCGATCGGCCGGTCCTCGATGTCCTCATCGAGCAGATCCCAGGTGCTGAGAGTCAGTACACCCTTGAGATTGGTGATATTGCCGCGGTACACCGGAAGACGATTGTATCCATGCTTGAGCACGAGCATGACCGCGTCGGCGGTGCTGCGCATCTCGCTGATACCGACGACATCGGCCAGCGGGATCATGGCCTGCCCGACCGTGGTGTCAGCGAATCGGATGATGCGCCGAATGCTGTGCCGGTCGACCTTTCCCGCGGCGCCGGTCGGTTCGCTGTCGTCGAGCAGCACCCGCAGTTC
>JBATTL010000656.1:0-3882 GCA_049670525.1 Thiohalocapsa sp.
TTGGTGTCGACGAGAATGACATCAGCGGCGCGGCAGGCGAGCCATTCCCAGGCAAACAACAGCCATGCAATGGGGTTGTGCTTGCCGACCAGACGGCGATCTTCGACCACAGTGTTATAGAGCGACAGGAAGGCGTCGAGAATCAGCGGGCGACGACGGAGCTTGGCCAGCGGCCAGAGGATAAGTATGTCGAGTTGGCCTAGGTAGGGGATCAATACGGCATCGTGTCTGGGCGCGCGCAGATAGCACCAGATGAGCGCAGGATAGGCGAGGAGCCAGTTGCCGATGATGCGCGTCCTTTGGCGCCAGCGAGAGACTTGGCTCTTGTCTTCGATGCCTTGCCAGATGTGGCGGTGGCATTCGAGTACCTCGACGCCATTCTCGCGCAGGCCGCGCAACAGGATTCGCACGCGCGGTTTGCCGAGATCGTAGGTTCCCCAGGCGACGATGCGGACTGTGTCTTCCCTGATTTTCATGACCGATTATCCGAGGAGCTCGATTGCGGTCTTAGCCTCGCTCGCCGCGAAACGCGTTTTGGTCGTTGCCATCGCATCGGCGTTGATTCTTGCGTTGCGCGTGGTTGCGAATTCAGCGTGCTTTCCAGGCGTGCCCGTTCCCATTGAGTAAGCTAGCGCATGATAGCAAGTCGTTGTCGTCGATATGCCTTGGCGATGCCCCGACGGCGGCCGACCGCGCTGTTGGATGTTGTCGCCAAATTGAGATAGGCGCCTGCGAGGGCCGGAATGCGGTGCCTGACTTGATTTGATCTCATCTGCCAGCGCCGGTTGCGTCTAGGGCGACGCTCTCACTCCAATGGCTGCGGCGCAGGTGCGGATTTGCTCGGCGTGTCCCGCGCTGTGCGTGCTGGGGGTGCCCGGTCCACAGGGCGATCCGCGAGGTGGTTGTCGTCCGGGCGGCAGATCGGACACTAGCATAAGGGCAAAATGCTGTCGCAGCTTGCCCGGTCGCGCCCAAATCGCAACGTTCGGCTGCGCTGTCCCCAATTTCGGGCGATCAAGGCATCTGCGCCGGACGCTTCCGCAGTCTAGGCAGATTCCGCGCCGGAGGCGGAACGGGACGTCGCATCGCTGTGCTATGTTGCCGTCTGACACAACCCGTGGCCTAAGCCCGTCATGACCGAGCCAGACCGCCTGATCGACCCCGACGCAGCCGATGACGACGGCGCCCTCGACCGCGCCATTAGGCCGCGTCGCCTTGCGGACTACGTCGGCCAGCCCGCCGTGCGCGAGCAGATGGAGATTTTCATCGGCGCTGCCCGCGGACGCGGCGAGCCGCTGGACCATACGTTGATCTTCGGTCCGCCGGGACTCGGTAAGACCACGCTCTCCCACATCATTGCCCATGAGATGCAGGTGAACCTGCGCCAGACCTCGGGCCCGGTGCTTGAGAAGCCCGGCGACCTGGCCGCGCTGCTGACCAATCTGGAGGCGGGAGATGTGCTGTTCGTCGACGAGATCCATCGCCTTAGCCCGGTGGTGGAAGAGGTGCTGTACCCGGCGCTCGAGGACTTTCAGCTCGATATCATGATCGGCGACGGGCCCGCGGCACGCTCCATCAAGCTCGACCTGCCGCCGTTCACCCTGGTTGGGGCGACCACGCGGGCGGGATTGCTGACCTCGCCGCTGCGCGACCGCTTCGGGATCGTGCAGCGTTTGGAGTATTACTCGGCGGAGGACCTGACGCAGATCGTGCGGCGATCCGCCCAGATCCTGGCCATCGACACCGAGGCCGACGGCGCCTCGGAGATCGCCTGTCGTTCCCGTGGCACGCCGCGGATCGCAAACCGGCTGCTGCGGCGGGTGCGGGACTTCGCCCAGGTCAAGGCCAGCGGACGTATCACCCGTGATGTCGCGGATCGGGCATTGGGGATGCTCAAGGTGGACGGTCTGGGTTTCGACCACATGGACAGGCGTCTGCTCGAGGCCGTCATTCAAAAGTTCGACGGCGGGCCGGTGGGCGTCGAAAGCCTGGCGGCGGCCATCGGCGAGGAGCGCGGCACCATCGAGGACGTGCTGGAGCCGTTTCTGATTCAGCAGGGCTTCCTGATGCGCACGCCGCGTGGGCGCGTGGCGACGCAGATGGCTTATCAGCACTTCGGGCTGCGGCCTACCCGCGGCACTGATGGGCCGCCGATCCAGGATCTGTTTGATTCGCCGCCCTCCTGACTCGGGTCGGGTATCCAGGGCTCTAGTCCCCGCGGGCTGCACACCCTAGCCGAACCTGACACACGAGGCTGAAGCCTCGCACTCCCGCGCGCTGGGGATGCCTTTGCGGGGCCTCGCGATTCCGCCGCAATGGCTTGATTAGCGCTGTCTTATGAAGCGGTTTTCGCTATTATGGCCGGTTTTGACGGGTTGGGATCTGTGCCATGAATCAGCGGCCCGCGCCGTCGGCAAGGTTTCGCTGGCCCCTGCGTGTCTACTACGAAGACACGGATGCCGGTGGCGTGGTCTATCACGCGCAATACCTGAACTTCATGGAACGGGCTCGCACCGAGTGGTTGCGGGCGCTTGGGTTCGAACAAGACCGATTGCGCAGTGAACTGTCGATCCTGTTTGTCGTACGCCGCTGTGAGATCGCGTTTCTACGCCCGGCTCGCTTCAACGACAGGCTGACCCTGACCGCATCGCTGACTGGCCGCGGCCGGGCCAGTCTCAACTTTGCGCAGGCAGTGCTGCGGGACGACGACGGTGACACCTGCTGTCGCGCCAAGGTCAATGTGGCCTGTGTGGATATTGAGCGCATGCGCCCGGTGCGTATTCCAGAGGCCATCCTGATGGCCGTTGATTCGGAGATTGTCAATGGGCTCTGAGCTTTCGCTGCTGGACCTGGTGCTTGACGCGAGCCTGGTGGTGCAACTGGTGCTGCTGGTCTTGGTGCTGGCGTCGGTTTTGTCCTGGGGCGCGATTTTCGACCGCTCGCGGGTGGTCAAGCGCGCCCGTCGTGCCGCGGATGGCTTCGAGGCCAAGTTCTGGTCCGGCGGCGATCTCAGCGCTCTGTATCGCGAACTCGGCCAGGACGAGAAGGCGCTGACCGGTCTGGCCGCAATCTTTCGCAACGGATTCAAGGAGTATGTGCGACTGCGCAAGATCGAGCCGGACGACACCATGGCCGTGATCCACGGCGCCGAGCGTTCGATGCGCGTGGCGCTGAGTCGTGAGATGGACCGTCTGGAGTCCAATCTGTCCTTCCTCGCGACAGTGGGTTCCACCAGTCCCTATGTGGGCCTGTTCGGTACCGTTTGGGGCATCATGCATGCCTTCCACGCCCTCGGAAACGTGCAGCAGGCGACGCTGGCACTGGTGGCGCCGGGCATCTCCGAGGCGCTGGTCGCGACGGCCATCGGCCTGTTCGCTGCCATCCCTGCCGTCATCGCCTACAACCGTTATTCCAATCAGGTCGAACGGCTGAACAACCGTTACGAGGAGTTCATGGAGGAATTATCAACTCTGCTGCAGCGCCAGGGGCGTCGATCCGGCGCCGTGGCGGCCTGAAGAAGCGGGACATCCGATGCGAAAAAAGGAACGCCGCAACCGCCGCAAACCGATGTCGGACATCAATGTGGTGCCTTACATCGACGTCATGCTGGTGCTGCTGGTGATCTTCATGGTCACCGCGCCGCTCATCACCCAGGGCGTCAAGGTGAACCTGCCCCAGGCCGAGGCGCAACCGCAGCCCGGCGAGGGCTCGCCGCCGGTGGTGATCCATATCGATCAGTTCGGCGATACCTATGTGGACCTCGGCGATGCCGATCTCTTGCCGGTGGACCAGCAACTGCTGTACGAGCGGCTGCGCAGCGTACTGGGCAGCGCGCCGGCGACGCCGGTGATGGTCAGGGCCGACGCATCCGTGGATTATGGG
>JBATTL010000657.1:0-2019 GCA_049670525.1 Thiohalocapsa sp.
GACCGGCCGGCTGGAGATCCGCGCGGCCCGGCGGGCATGGGTCGCGAGCAAGAGGCGCTCGTCGAAGGCGCACACGCACTACCGGCAACAGCCCGAGGATCGCCTCGACGTGGCGTTTGTGCGTGTGCTCCGAGACCGTGAGATCGGCAGCCGCCGTGTGCTCGAAGTAGCGCCGGCGCCGACCCTCGACGGCGTCGCGCACAGCCGGGAGCTCGAAGCGGAAGAAACGCTGGCGGGCGCGGAAGTAACCAAGATGCAGCAGAAAGTGGATCTTGGTGCGGCTCGAGCGGCATTGCCCGAGCGCCTCGCGCTCCGGTGCCATCAGCCTGAAGAAGAGATCCCGATTGCTCTGCGTGAAGCGCGGAAAACCCCACAGCAGCTCATACTCTTACGGCGAGAGGATCCGCAGCCGATCGCCACTGCGAGGAAGGTTGTCACCATCAAGATCGTCCAGGGACAAGTCGGACATGTCAGTGCCGGCCGGATCGAAAAACCCCCAATCATACTCGGCCTAACGCTCGGACGGCGATGCATTAAGCTTTTCGACATGTCGCAGGCTACTGATTGATGCTCAGATCACTTGGTAGCCCACCGGCTTGGGTCCGCATCCCGTTCGAAAGCTAGTGCAGATTTTTGACGGTCTGGGCCAAAAACCCCAAATTTTTCGCCCTCCATGGCCTGGCGCGGTTGGTCCATCACCGCCGCATCCATGTTTGTCCAGCGACCATCTAGGCCGCGAGTCTTCGTCCTCCTCTTCTTTGATCTCAACCCAGGCTGGGATCTCACCCCAGGCTGGCGTCACCGAGATCCAGCAACGGTCCCGTTCGGCTGTGCCTCCGGCACCCGCCATCTCCTACTCACGATCATGGGCGACGGAGGATCGAAGGCATATCAGGGGAACACCTATTGCGGGTTGATTCAGGGCTGATTCAGCGCTGTTACTAGGCTGGTAGCCGCCCAGCCGATTCGGCTTGAGCTTCTGATGGGTGGGGGCGCACGAATGCTTGTAAGTCCCGCCTGTCCCGGGTCGGGAAGGGCGCAGAAAGCTCAACAATAGGGCGGCTGGAGTGACGGAACCTAAACCACGGCAGCTAATTGGGGTGGCGATGCCGGGATTCGTCTCTCGCGCCACCTGCCAATGGCAGCCCGGTCAGCGCTCCGCGACCAGACTCGAGTCCGGCGCACTCCAGCGCCAATAGACCCAGGCCAGCAACCCGATCCAGGACGCCGCCAGCCAGCCGATGACGCCGTCGTAATCGCCCGTGAGAAACGCCAGTGGAGCGGCATCATCGCCGTCACTTAGGCGGCGCGACACCTGAATGACGAAGACCCATCCGGCATGAAGACCGATGCACCAGCCAATATGCCCCGTGCACTCGCGAACCAGCGCCAAGAAAACCCCGACCATGAAAAGCGCAGCCATCGAGTCCAGGTGACGCCACTGGGCAACACCGGCGAAGACGTGCGTAAACATGGTCCAGACGCCTGACCAGTCGAAGACCACACCGTCGGGCAACTCATGGGGCTTCATGAAGTGCAGCAGCGCATAAAGCGTTGCGGACCAGACCACCGCCGAACGCAGCCCGTTACGACGCCGGACGGCGCCGAATAGGGCGCCGCGAAAGAACGTCTCCTCCAATAACGCGACCAGCATTCCAGCGATCAGCGCCGCGACGACCTTCTCCATCACAATGGAGACGAGGTCATTGGCTGGCAGATCCGGCACCCGCACTCTGATCAGCAGCAGCGCTGCGACCAGACACAATAGGATCGCAACCCCGGCCAACCAGCCCCGCGCCACCGTCTGCACGAAACGCCGTCGCTCGATACCAAAGCCCAACGCCTCGCGGTTGGCGAAGCCCATCCATTTCAAGAAGGGCCAGAGTCCGAGCAGGATAAAAGCCTGGGCGATACGGCCCATCACCCGCTGCGGGTCCTGTTCGATCCAGCCGGTCTGCATGGCCGGATAGGTCAATAGCGCGGCCAGCACCAAACAACCGAATAGGTAGGCGAAGAAGA
>JBATTL010000658.1:0-4368 GCA_049670525.1 Thiohalocapsa sp.
GATCCGTCGCGCGCGCCTTGCCGCGATCCGCTCGGCGCGTGCCGCGTCTGCCGGTGCCCGCGGCATCCATCATGAAACCGTCACGAAAGCCTTATAACCTTCCGCTAAGTGGCCAATTGCTCAAGGATTTTTAGTAGGTAAGGCAAGCGATTAGCCTCTGCTCCACTCCAACTGGACACCGCTGGGGGCAGATCGATTGCAGCACAAAGGCCATCGATGGGTGTAGGATCATCGCCGCCGTGTTCGACGGAGTCTCTATGTACGCGATTGTTGCGGCGCGGCAATTGGGTCATTCGGTTCGGCGGTTGAAACGCTCACCAAAGGTGCCGAGTTGCATTGCGAGGCTTCGAAACGAATCCATCAGGCTTGGGGCAGCGGCGCAATCAAGAATAAACAACGTCCGCTTGCGCAGACAAACGCGATAGGGAAAGAGCAGGCGCAATCTGTAGGCGTGGCAAACCAACTAGACACAGAACCGAAACGCATCTGCGTCCTAGTCTGTACCCCAGAGGAATACTGAGATGTATCAAATTACTCACTGCGAGAAGCTTTCCGACATCGTCTTCCAATGGGATGTGCTCGCCCCGGATGTCGCCCGGTCGGCGCAGCCCGGCCAGTTCGTCATGCTTCGCCTGCATCACGGGAGCGAGCGCATCCCACTCACCGTCGCCGACTACGATCGCGAGGCCGGCACCATCACGATGGTG
The DNA here is from genome assembly GCA_049670525.1 of Thiohalocapsa sp. Lineage (GTDB taxonomy): Bacteria > Pseudomonadota > Gammaproteobacteria > Chromatiales > Chromatiaceae > Thiohalocapsa. Next base: position 708 of record JBATTL010000658.1, read on the forward strand.
ATCCAGGCCCTCGGGAAGTCCACCAAGGAGATGATGAGTCATTATTCGACTGGCGACTACTTTTTGGACTTTGTCGGCCCTATCGGTCGGCCACAGCACATCTCCAAGCTTGGACATGTGGTCCTGGTCGGCGGCGGGCTCGGTATTGCGCCGATCTATCCGCAGCTGCGTGCTTTCAAGGAGGCGGGCAATCGTGTGACAGCGATCGTCGGCTTTCGCAATCGCGATCTGATGTTCTGGACCGAACGCTTCGCCGAGTACGCTGATGACCTGATCATCTGCACCGATGACGGCAGCTATGGCCGGCCCGGCTTCGTCACCGAGGCCCTGCACGACCTGATGGAGAAGGATAAACCTGATTTGGGCGTCGCCATCGGCCCGCTGCCGATGATGCATGCCTGTGTCGAGACGACGCGCCCCTATGGCGTCAAGACGATGGTGTCGCTGAACGCGATCATGGTCGACGGTACGGGTATGTGCGGCTCCTGTCGCGTTACCATTGACGGCAAGGTGCGCTTTGCCTGTGTCGAAGGACCGGATTTCGACGGCCACCTGGTCGATTTCAAGGAGCTGATCGCGCGTCAGCGTCGCTTCAAGGAGCAGGAGGCGAAAGCCAATGAGGACTACTCCCATATCTGCAACATTGAGCGCCTGCTATTCGAAGAGGAGAAGCGCAGCTATAAGAAATTGAAGACGCTGCTGCCGACCCAGGTACCGATGCCGGAGCGCTCTGCCACGAGTCGCGTCAAAAACTTCAAGGAGGTCAACCTCGGCTTCTCGATGGAAGACGCGATCGAGGAGGCGGAGCGCTGTATTCAGTGCAAGAACCCCACCTGCATTGCCGGTTGCCCGGTGCAGATCGATATCCCGCGCTTTATTCGTCATCTGCTGGTTCGCGATATCGACGGTGCGCGTGATGTCATCAGCGAGAACAACCTGTTCCCGTCGATTTGCGGTCGCGTTTGTCCGCAGGAGAGCCAGTGCGAAAGCCAGTGCATCCTGATCAAGAAAATGGAGCCGGTGGCGGTCGGCCGCCTGGAGCGGTTCGTCGGCGATCACGCTAGGCCGCAGGCCCTGCATCCAATGCGATTCGAGCAGCACCTGGGACGGGTGGCGGTCGTTGGCTCGGGTCCGGCCGGTCTCGCGGCAGCCGCAGATCTGGTGCGTTGCGGTGCCGAGGTGACGGTGTTCGAGGCACTGCACGTCATCGGCGGTGTGCTGCAATACGGTATTCCGTCGTTCCGCCTGCCACGCACCATCATCAACCGAGAGGTGCAGGTGCTGCGCGACATGGGCGTGCGGTTCGAGACCAACAAGGTTGTCGGTAAGACCTTCACCGTCGACGAATTGCTGAAGGAACGTGGCTTCGCCGCCGTCTTCCTCGGGGTCGGCGCCGGCGCACCGACCTTTCTCGGCATTCCCGGGGAGTCCGCCGGTCAGGTCTACTCGGCCAACGAGTTTCTCACGCGCGTGAACCTGATGGGTGGCGACCAGTTCCCGTATCGGGATACGCCGATCGCACTCGGGGAGAGCGTCGCCGTCATCGGCGCCGGCAACACCGCGATGGACTGTCTGCGTGTTGCGAAGCGTTTGGGCGTTCCGCGTGTGCGTTGCGTCTATCGGCGGACCGAGGCCGAGGCCCCGGCCCGCATCGAAGAACTGCGCCATGCGCAGGAGGAAGGCATCGAGTTCTTCTTCCTCCATTCACCCACGGCGGTCTTGACCAATGATGACGGCGATGTCACGGGCCTTCGCGTCGAGCGCATGGAGCTCGGTGAACCGGACGAACGTGGGCGGCGCCGACCACTGGGCACCGGCGAGAGCCGGGACATCGACTGTGAGACCGTGATTATCGCCTTGGGTACCCAAGCCAATCCGATCATCCCGGAAACCACGCTCGCGCTGGACTGCAACAAGTGGGGCTATGTCATCGCCGACGACAAGCTGCAAGCCACGACCAAGCACGGCGTATTTGCTGGAGGCGACATCGTCACCGGCGGGGCGACTGTCATTCTCGCTATGGGTGCGGGGCGTCGTGCCGCTCGATCCATTGCATCCTGGCTTTCGGGGGATCGTGCGGTCTGGCCACCGACGCTTGAGCAGATGGAGGCGTACGTACCCCCGCATCCACTGCCCGACCTGCTGGTGCCGCCCGCGGAAGCGATTGCACGCGCACTGGAGGCGGAGCACCGCTTCGACGGCGGGTCGTCCGCCGTCCATGTCGGCGATCAGACCATGCACTGGGAGTGCGAGGAGTGCGGAAAGGTCAACGAGGGTCTTGCGATGCCCTATGGGCAATGTGCCCTCTGCGGCGGCGAACTCGCGCTGGTTGACCCGGAGCCATTGGAACATGCCGCGGCGATTGCGACCATCCGCGCCGCCTTCGAGATCCAGCTCGGTGCGCACGCCTTTTACGCCAAAGCGGCGAAGACCGCCGACGATCCGGTCCTTCGTGCAATGTTCAATCACTTCGCCGAGCTTGAACACACCCAGATGCGCATTCTCGCCAAACGCTTTCATACGACTCCGCCGGACAGTTCGTCCCCCATCGACTTGGCGCAGGCCGCACATTTCGCGCACTTCGAGCAGCACCCGGAGGATCCCCTCAACCTGCTGCGGCTTGCGATCGCATTTGAACAAAGGGCATTGGAAACCGTCGACGAGAAGTTGGCCTCGGCCTCACCCGGGTCAGAGGAACGCAAGGTGCTCAAGGCGCTGCGTGCCGAGGAGAATGCCCACGTCGGCATGCTGTTGACCGAATTGGAGCGCTGGCAGCTTGGCAAGCCTGGCATGGCGCTTGGCGGCGGCGCCGCTGAGGTTGAGGCACCGTTGCGGACGCATTGAGCCCGCCTGACAGCATCGGCTTCGCGTCGACGCCAAAACTGCGGCCCTGCTTGGGGGCGGTGGCGAGCGGCTGTTCAGTGTTCGGGAATCGAAGTCAAAACCGCCCGCGGATGTAGCCCAATGCGCGGCTGATGGGCAGCTCAATGTTGGACGGGCCGTTGCGGATCAGGAAGGTTTCGCCTTGCTTGTGCCTGAGGAAGACGGGTTCGTCGGCCTGCTCGCACTCCAGGGCCGCGATTTGGCGGTCCGCCAGTTGGAAGAGGTCAAAGCGCAGGAAGCGCGCGTACTCCGGCCCAAGGTGTTGGTTGACCAGGTTCTTGAAGTGCAGCCGACATTTGTCGTCATTTGCAAAGGCATCGGCTTCCAACCCCAGAATCTCGCCGTCGTCGGCGACGCCGATGAGCAGGATGCCGCCCTCGGTATTCAGGAACGCCGCCACGCCCTTGAGCCAGGACAGCTCGATCTCCTTGCCGGGCTTGCCGGTGTGAAGATTGGTGCGCATCGTCGACTTGAACTCGAGGTGCGTGCCCTCGCCGCGGCCGATCAGGTCGAACAGTTCCGCCTCCGGTTCCGCGCGATTGATGGCGAGTTTGGGCAGGTCGCGGAGTTGGTGGCTGTACTTGCGCACCACCAGCAGGGCCAGACCCACGCCGAGTGCAAGGATGCCGAATCCGGTGGCGGCGAGGATGTGCCAGCGGCTCTGGAGCACACCCAGCGTCTGCGAGGTTGGAATCGCCACGCCGACCCAGGCCGCGCTGCGTTTGTCGTGGAAGGGCAGGAAGCCGCCCCACCACCGCCGGCCGCCGCTCTCGAAGCG
>JBATTL010000659.1:0-2235 GCA_049670525.1 Thiohalocapsa sp.
ACGCACGTGGGTTATGTTGAGGACGGACATCCATCACCACAGAGCCACCTTGAGGAGGGCAGGTCAAAACATGATGTCTAGTTCGACCGAACCCCCTGCAACTATGGCCGATCTGACCGATAAGGCGCTCGACGTGATCGAAGACACGCGGGATTACAAGTACGACCGGCGCGTATAGCTTCGAGCAGCTATTGCGCTGTTGCAGCTATCCGGGGTGGGTAGGCTGCATCCAGTCGTTCGGGTCAGCAGAGGCCGAGCGACCAGGCAGCGACGCGCGGCAATATCGACTAGCTTCCGTGGGGGAGCGCGCGTCGGGCCCTTTTTTGTGCCTTTTTGTGCCGTAGCGACGTTCCTGCCATCCCGGATCTTGTTGCGCGCCTCTGAAACTCCGGTGCCGGGTTGTTTTCGGATGGCCCGCAGCCGGATCTCGCAGGACGTCGGTTGTGGCTGTTCGCGCCAGTAAGCCCGTGTTGTATGTCAGGTGCGATCAATGCGGTCGTAATAGCGGGCGCGGTAAAGCAGACGAGGGCTGCCGTCATCGCTAAAACGCGCGCGCGCATGCAGCACATTGTTGCAGATGACGCCCCAACCGGGCTCCAGACGAGCGCGGTAGATCGGGGTATCGCTGGCGCTCAGGATCTCTCGCAGTGCCGCGACGGCATTGGTGACAGCGGGATCGTCGCACCAGTCGATATTCCTGCGGCGGTCCGTGTAACGCATGGCCAGTCGGCCACGCTCCCCACTGCCGAATACCGGGCCGATGCTGACCGGGCGCACTTGGACGCCGTCGATCAGATTCGGGGGGATGGACATCGCGTCCGCGCGCATCAGCGCGCGAATGTGCTCAGGGTCACGATCGCGGAGGCGTAAATAGACCATTTCCGGGTCGATCAGGCTGTTCTCGCCACCCTCCGCGGCCGGTTGCACGCAATGCAGGATGAAGGCGTGGATCTGACGATCGGGGGCGTTGTAGTAGCCGTCGGTGTGCCAGGCGATAGGCCGATCAGTGTACGGAATATAGCCGCGGTGCAGCACGTCGGATTGGATGGTGATGGCTGTGATCGCATCGTCGTCTGCGCCGGGGTTGTGGTCGAGCCGGCGCAGGCGGAAGCGTTCACCGAGCAACCTCGGGATGTCCTTGTTCGGATCGGCGCCGGTGCGGCTGACATAGATCGCCATATTGGCCCGCTGGCAGCGTTGCAGGATCGCCGCGTACTCCGTCTCGGTTAGGCGTCGCGGATCGTTGACTTCGACGATCAACTCACCGATATCGACCGGGCAATCGGCGAGTTTCTCATCGCGCCAGGCGGCGTAGGCTCCGAGGTCGTCGAGTGAAAACGGTGTGACTTCGCGCGGCATGTCTTGTCTTGGTCTTCCGGGAAGGGGCGAAGGTGAATCGATCCCGCAAATTCGGACCGGCATCGTACAGTGTCGGGCGCCATGGGTCATCTCCGCACGGAGGCAGGTCGATGCCGGACTTTGGTCCAGGTGCGTTGTTGGACGAGCCCCGCGGGGAACGCGAGCTGTGTGTTTCTCGTCCGTAATCGGTTCGCCTGTGCCCGACTTCGGGCCGATCACCGGAATAGTTCCTGAGTTGGCTTGTTCACCGCAGGAACTTGCGCATGCGCATGCCGCTGCTTCACACCTATAATTAGGACAGGTTGAATCGCTAATGGAGACGGGCATGTCCGAACATGTGTATCGGCATCTCTTACTGGCGGTGGATTTCGCACCGGAGTCTGAGATCGTGATCGAGCGGGCGCTGGCATTGCGCGACGCCTTGGGTGCGCGGCTCACGTTGATCAATGTCGTGGAGTATGTGCCGCCGGGCACCGAGTATGCGGGCGGGGCCTTTGTCGCCGAGCCTGTCCTGCCCGAGGAGTTCCAACTCGAGCAAGAGCTGATCGAAGTCGCGGTCAAGGAACTTGATCTCCTTGGCGAGCGTATCGGTGTTCCGCCTGGGGACCGCATCGTCGAGTTCGGTCCTACCGGACGCAGCATCGAACATGTTGCCAAAGATTTGGCGGTGGATCTGATCGTGGTTGGTGACCGTGACCACAATTGGCTGACAAACCTGTTCGGATCGACGTCGCGATCATTGCTGCGGCATGAGGTTTGCGATCTGCTCGCCGTGCGCATCGCCTCCAAATCGAAAGACTGAGGGGCCTGAAGACAGAGGCCTCACCGCCAGAGCCCCAGCGGCGCGGCGCCTGTTGCGGCCGGGCGTCCTGGGGT
>JBATTL010000660.1:0-6718 GCA_049670525.1 Thiohalocapsa sp.
TTTGCGGCCGCGCCAGTGTAGCGCGACAGCGTTGCAGTCGTGGGGGTTGCCCGCCTCGCGTCGAAGCGTCAGCAGCACGCGCGGCTGCAACGACAGCGACAGCGGAACCGCGTTTTCCCGTTCCATGCCATTTGCTGGCAAGCTGGTCGATAAACCAAAATTTCTCCACCAGAGAACGCGGCTTCAGAACGAGTCGTAGGCGCACAAGCGGGCCGGATCAGGCATCCGGCGGATCAGGCCTGTTTGGAGATGCCGCGACCTCTTCCGCTAGCCTCGGATCACCCAACCAGGCGCGTACCAACTCGTAGCCCAAGACTAGTACGACGCTGCCGACGAACAAGCCGATGATGCCGTGGGCTATGAAGCCACCGATCGCACCAATGAAGATGACGAGCATCGGCACCGAAACGCCGCGCCCGAGCAGCAACGGCTTGAGTATATTGTCGATGGAACTGACGAAAAGGGACCAGATCAGAAACAGCACCGCAATGGGCAGACTGGCATGGTAGAAGACATAGATCACCGCTGGCAGCAACACGGGAATGGCACCGATCTGGATAGTCGCCAACAAGAGTGTGACCAACGCCCAAAGACCGGCCGCGGGCACCCCCGCGGCCAGCATACCCAGACCTGCGAGCACAGATTGAATCAGCGCAACTCCGAGGATGCCGCGGGAGACGCTGCGCACCACGGCCTCAGCAAGGTCGGCGAACTGATCTCCACGATGACCGGCCAAGCGTCGGGCGATGGCGTGTGCAACACGACCGGCGCTTTCGCTCTTTGCCAGCAGCGCCGCCGCGATGACGATAGCGATGACGAAGTGCAGCAGAGCGACGCCCGCGTGAGCCCCCGCGGAAAGGAGCCATTTTCCGATCATCTTGATCTGCGGCTCCAGGGAGCGGAGCAGACCCTCCATGTTGCTCGAAGCATGATTCCACAAGTCTTGGATCTGCCCCCCGACCAGCGGAATCCAGTGCAGATCTGGCGCTGGTGGGATGGCGCTGACATCGGCCGCAAATCCCTTCGCGAACCCTTGCGCACCCTCAACCAGCGTTCCGCTGAGCAACAGGCCGGGTACAATCAACACCACCAACCAGATCAGCACGAACACCACGGAGGCTATTGATCGTCGACCGCTAAAGACACTGAGCAAATGACAATAGCCAGGCCAAGCGGCAACGGCGATGATAATGCCCCAGGCAATCGGGATCAGGAACGGGCGCACGATCGAATAGCAGAGCGCAAGCATCACCGCGATCAAGCCGATACGAATCGCAGCCTCCACGGCGCGCTCGATGCTGACCTCGTCGTCGGTCTTTCCTTCGTGGTCCATTGCTTGCCCCACCTTGTTGCGGTTGCGGTCCCCAATGATGGCGGCATCTTAGCAGTTACTCGGCGCAGCTTGCTGCCGCGGACTTCGGACAAGCCTGAGGTCGATCGGCGATTGCTTCGCGGTCGCAGCGTACAGAGGCAGCGCGGCCAACCAACCGAATCGCCAAACCGTTGTTGGAGACCGGGGCGAACGCCGCCGCTTCTTCGGAGCGGCAACCCCCTTTCCGCACTCCATCTACCGGCAAGCCTTGCGCATTCACCACAGGAATCGAACCATGCTGTTGCGACACTCCCAAACGTCTCCCTATGTACGCAAAGTAACCGTTCTGCTGGAAGAGACGGGGCTGCGAGACAGGGTGCGAATTGAAACCATGGATGGTTGGTCGGAGCCCGATGGGCTGACCACTGACAATCCACTGTCAATGGTCCCGACACTGGTCCTCGACGACGACAGCACGCTGTTCGACAGCCCGGTGATCTGCGAATATCTGGACAGCCTTCACGACGGGTCACCGATGATCCCGGACGTCGGCGACGCGCGCTGGCAGGTCTTACGGGAGCAAGCCCTGGCCGATGGCATTCTCGACTGCGCCATACTGATCTTTCTCGAGCAGCATCGACGCCCGGCGGAATTGCGCTGGGACTGGTGGCTGGCACTCAAGCAACGTGCGATCCACCGAGCTTTGGACGAGCTCGATCGCACGGCCATCGCGCTGAGCGATCGGGTCGATCTCGGCGCGATCGCTATCGCCGTCGCGCTCGCCTATCTGGACCTGCGCGGCGCGGTCGATGACTGGCGCCAAGACCGACCCGCACTGGCGCGCTGGTTCACGGACTTTGCCCAACGTCCTTCGATGATCGCCACCGCACCGCCGAACTGAAGACGGTCCGAGCCGAACCGGCGCCAGGCCCGTACCAGGGCGAGGCCAAGTCGACTGGCAAGACGCGGACGCGTCAGATGAACCCTTGTCAGAGGATGATCCGGGACCATGCCGATCAGGGATCAACATACCCATGCCCACCGGAAACCGAATCGCCGACTTTCCACCGAAGACCTTCGATCTGTTCGCTTTTTGCGAGTCTTGCGGACACTCAGCCGTGATCAAGCGCGCCCTGATCCCCGCGGAAATGTCAGTGGGAGCCATACCCCAACGCCTGCGGTGCTCCCGCTGCGACGCCCGTGAAGCAGTGATCCGCATCGTCTACACCGGGGCCGGCGGTTTCCATCACTCCGGCGAACGCATGCTGCGCACAACCGATAGCACCGAGCGCTGCGAAGTGCGGCCGCCCCTCGTCGTATAAGCGATCGAGAACAAGAACTCGGGACGCGCTACTTCGGCGTATCCGTCAAGGTCGCATCGCCGCACGAATGCGCGCCACCAGATCCCGCAGAGCGGGTTCGGCGGGCACGGCCTGGCCCATGAGCCAGTCGTAAATGATCTGGTCCTGATAACCGAGCAGACGAACGAAGTCGATACGCTGCTGGTCGGTCAGGTCCGCGTAGGCCGATTCCAGGAAGCGGTTGAGTAGCAGATCCAGTTCCAGCATGCCCCGTCGGCACTGCCAACGCAGCCGTGCGATCTCCTGCTCCGTGCGCTGCTGTGCGCTCCCGCCCGCGCTCCCGTCGTTGATCGGGGGCACTGAACTCACACGGATTTCTCGAGCATCAAGTCCTTGATGTGGCCGATGGCTTTGGTGGGATTGAGGCCCTTGGGACAGGCCTCGACACAATTCATGATCGTATGGCAACGGAACAGCTTATAGGGTCCTTCCAGCGCGTCCAGGCGCTCGTCGGTGGCCTGATCGCGACTGTCGGCGAGGAAACGCCAGGCTTGCAGCAGCGCCGCCGGACCATGAAACTTCTCCGGGTTCCACCAGAACGACGGGCAAGCCGTCGAGCAGCAGCCACAGAGGATGCACTCGTAAAGGCCATCGATTTTGTCGCGGTCTTCGGGCGATTGCAGGATTTCCTGCTCCGGCAGCGGCTCCTTGCGCACCAGGTAAGGTTGAACGGCACGGTACTGCTCGAAAAACTGGGTCATGTCGACGACCAGATCGCGGATCACCGGACGGCCCGGGAACGGGCGCACTTGGATGGGTCGTTTCAGGTCCGCAACCGCGGTGATACAGGCGAGCATGTTCTTGCCGTTGACGTTCATGCCGTCGGAGCCGCAGACACCTTCGCCACAGGAATGACGGAACGCAAAGCTCTCGTCCCGTTCTTTAATCTCCAGCAAGGCCTCCCGCAGCATCATCCCGGGCCGCTCTTCGATCTCGAAGACCTGCATCCGGGGCTTGGTATCCGTCTCGGGGTGATAACGATAAACGCTTATTTTCATTGGTATGTCGAGCTATTCATAGCGAGTTTCGAGGGCAACTTGAAGCCAGGACGATGGCCAAGTGCAGCGACCGGGAGGAACGCGGCGAGCACAGGCGTTTCCCACCGCGCGTCCCCGCCTCAGTAAACCCTCGCCTTGGGCGGAAAGGTCTCCACCGTCAGGGGCTTGGTGCGCACGGGCTTGAAATCCATCGTGTCGCCCTCTCGCCCATACAGGCTGTGCTTCATCCACTTCTCGTCGTCGCGGGTCGGGAAATCCACCCGGGAGTGCGCGCCACGGCTCTCCTCGCGATGTAGCGCCGAGAGCAGTGTCGCCATCCCGACGTCCACCAGGTTGTCGAGTTCGAGTGCCTCGATACGGGCCGTATTGAAGAGCTTGCTCTGATCCTTGAGACGCACATCATCGACACGCGCGCGCAGATCCTTCAGCTTCTCGACGCCCGCAGCCATGGTCTCCTGCTCACGGAACACGCCGCAGTGGTCCTCCATGAGTTTGCGCAACTCGGCTTTCAATGCATGGACACTCGTGCCCTCCCCGCTGCGCTCCCAGCGTTGCACCCGGGCAAGGGCCGGTTCGATGTGATCGTCGCGCATCGTGCGGTGATTGGGATTCTCAGCCACAAAGCGCAGGATGTCGGTTCCGGCGGCACGACCAAACACCAGGATGTCCAATAACGAATTGCCGCCCAGGCGGTTGGCGCCGTGTACCGATACGCAAGCGCACTCACCGGCCGCGTAAAGCCCTGGAACCACCTCTTCGGGGCCGTGCTTGGCCGGCGATACGACGCGTGCATTGCGATCGGTCGGGATGCCGCCCATCGCATAGTGAGCGGTGGGGAACACCGGGATCGCATCCTTGGCCGGGTCGATGCCCAGGAACACACGGCAGATATCGCTGATGCCGGGCAGGCGCTGATGCACGACCTCAGCACCCAGGTGGTCCAGTTTCAGCATCACGTGATCCTTGTCCGGTCCGCAGCCTCGTCCCTCGCGGAGTTCGGTGACCATGGAACGGGCGACGACGTCACGGCTGGCCAGATCCAGGGCCCGCGGCGCATAGCGCTCCATGAAGCGCTCGCCGTCGCCGTTCACCAGGAAGCCGCCCTCGCCGCGGGCGCCCTCGGTGATCAGCATGCCCTTACCGGCAACACCGGTGGGATGGAATTGGAAGAACTCCATGTCCTGCAAGGGCACCCCAACGCGCAGCGCCATGGCCATGCCGTCGCCGGTGTTGATGTAGGCGTTCGTGGTGGTGCGGAACACCTGTCCATAGCCACCGGTGGCCAACAGCGTCGACTTCGCCTCGATCACCAACATCTCGCCGGTTTCGATTTCGAGAGCAAGCGCGCCGAGAATGATCCCTTCGTCGTCACGAATCAGGTCGATCGCGAAGTACTCGTCAAAAAAGTGTGTCCGGGCACGGACATTCTGTTGGTACAGGGTGTGCAGGATGACGTGGCCCGTCCGATCCGCGGCGGCACAGGTGCGTACGGCCTGATCGCCGCCGAAGTCCTGGCTCTGTCCGCCGAACGCACGCTGGTAGATCTTGCCACTGTCGAGCCGCGAAAACGGGACACCGGCGTGCTCCAACTCGTAGACGGTCGGAATCGCCTCGCGGCACATGTACTCAATGGCATCCTGGTCACCGAGGTAATCGGAGCCCTTGACGGTGTCAAACATGTGCCAGTGCCAGTCGTCCGGCAACACGTTGGCCAGCGCGGCATTGACGCCGCCCTGGGCCGCGACGGTATGGGAGCGCGTCGGAAAGACCTTGGAGACGACGGCCACGCGCAAATCGGCGCTGGCAAGGCGCCGCGCCGCGTTCAGACCGGCGCCGCCGGCGCCGATGATCAGGGCGTCGAACTTTCTGTGTGGAATGGGCATAAGGTTCCTCGATCGGATCGGTCAGGCGATTTGCGCAATCATGATTGCCTGCACGGCCCAAAGTCCGGAGGCGATGAAGACGAAGCCGACCAGAGTCAATGCCGCCACGCGCAAACGGATGGGCTTCAGGTAGTCCATGAACACATCGCGGATACCGACCCAAGCATGCGCTAGCGTTACCGGAACGAACAGCATCAGTCCGGCCGAGATCCAAGGGGTGGTTGCCCACTGCACCATCGCCGCGTGATCGGCCGGGGCATCGAATGCGAAATGCAGAACCAAATAGGCGCCGAAGAGCGCGACATAGATCGCGGTAGCCCGCTGGAGCACCCACGCTTTAAGACCAGAGGCACTGCGGCTCACAGCAGCAACCCTCCCCCGACGACTGTCACGACCAAAGCGGCGGACACAGCCGTCCACGCGGTCTTGCGTGCAGTAGGACGGTCGACACCCCAACCCAGATCGATGGCCAGAAAACGAATACCCGCGAACAAATGGTGCAAAACCGCCCAACCCAGGACGAGCAGCGCGAGTTTGACCAGCGGATGGGCGAAGAAAGCCGCAGAAGCAGCGAAACCCTCGGTCCCGGACAACGCCTGGGCAAGCAGGCCCGCGAACAGTGGGATGGCGAGTACCATGAGCACGCCGCTTATGCGGTGCAAGATCGAGACGACGCCCGGCACGGGCAGCTTGATCCGCCTCAGGTCGAGGTGAACGGGTCTTTTCGTTGTCATTATGCTCCTCTGAAATCAGTGGACCGGCTGGTAACGACAGAACACGCCGACGATCGTCGTACCGCCTGTGGCCGCGCAGCGGCCTATTCATTGACCAACCGGAACCCGTCGCGGCACATGACAGCTCTGACGCAGAAAAACGCCGAACACCGTCATTCGCCCTCTGAGACCGTTGGTTTTTGTGCAACGCAGCATCGTATCGACCCACAGCAGCGATGACAACCATCAGATTGCAATAGTCAACTTGTTCTGAGTCGAAAACGAGGTGAAGCCGGACTGCGTTCTTGCCGGGATACTCCAGCCATTAGCGTGGAGCGCAGGAACGACCCGCCGCGGGGCGCGGCGTCGATGGGAGGTTCGTTCTCGGCGCCGATTAGGGCCTCGAACGCGCTGGGGTGAAGGTCAGTCGCGCGGAGCGCCCCAGTGGCGC
>JBATTL010000661.1:0-3948 GCA_049670525.1 Thiohalocapsa sp.
TCGTACCAGATGACGCAGGATTGACGTTTGCCTTCAAGGAGGGCCGGCGCGCGCATAGCAGGCTATGCGCGCGTCGGTCCGACACAGAAGGCGGGCGTCAAGACAAGTCAGCGGGTATGAAAGTTGACAGAAATCGCCTAAGCCCCTTTCGGCACGCAACGGCCGTCGCCTTCGGGCGGCGGCCATCGTGGCAATCCAGTTTTCGGCGATGCGCAGAGCGCAGGTCTCCCTGTTGGTTTCAGTGACTACTGCGCCCGCCCGCTGATCTCGGTGCGAGCCGTACCACCCCGCCTCGGCAAGCCGCGCGCAGCGCCGCGTACCCCAATGGAGCGCGTTACAAATCGTTGACCTGGCCAGACACCAGGCTACACCCAGGACACCGCACAATGACGTCTTCAGGATCACCATTGCGAAAGCCCTGCTTCAGTCTAGACAGCGTCGGGTTTCTCGCTACGCCCGCCTTGCTGCTGGCCGCGTTATCGTTGGTTCTGTCGTCATCGGCCCGGCTCCCCACTGATAGTCTGACTTGATCGGAGGCTCCGAATGAAGGCGCTGTGGCTGGATGAGGGCCCCCTCCCCCTGGTGCGCGACGATGTGGCACGACCATCACCCGGCGAAGGCGAAGCACTGCTCCGGGTGCGGCTCGCGGGAGTCTGCGCGACGGATCTTGAACTAACGCGCGGCTACCAGCCATTCCGGGGCGTGCTCGGGCACGAATTCGTCGGCGAAATTGCGGACGCGCCGGATGCGCCAGCGCGAATCGGGGAGCGGGTCGTCGGTGAAATCAATGTTGCCTGTGGCAATTGCCGCGAATGCGGAGACGGTCGACCGACCCATTGCACCCGACGCCGCGTCGCGGGGATTCGCGCGCATGACGGCGCCTTCGCCGAGTTTCTGTCTCTACCACTAAGAAATTTGCACCGGGTTCCCGATGGCGTGTCGGATGAAGCGGCGGTTTTCGCGGAGCCCCTGGCAGCGGCGCTGGAGATCCCGCGACAGATCCAGGTTTCACCGGACCGAGACATTCTGGTCGTGGGGGCTGGACGCCTGGGCCAGCTCATCGCCCGCGTGCTGCGCCTCAACGGGTGCGCGCTTACGGTGGTCGCGCGACATGCAAGGCAGCGCGCGCTACTAAAAGCGGTTGGCATCAGCTGGATCGCCGAGGACGGGGTCCCGGCACGCGAATTTGACTTGGTTGTGGAGGCTACCGGCTCGCCAGGTGGTTTCTCGCTGGCCCGACGGGCGTTGCGTCCCCGCGGGACCCTAGTTCTAAAAAGCACCTATTCGGGGCTGCTGCAGGCGGATTTCTCATCCCTAGTGGTCGACGAGATCACATTGGTGGGCTCGCGCTGCGGCCCCTTCCCCGGCGCGCTTCGGTTACTCGCTCAACGTCTGGTTGATCCAATTCCGCTCATCGACGCGCACTTCCCGCTTACGGACGCGGTCGCCGCGCTGGGCCGGGCCGCCGAACCCGGCGTCATGAAGGTCGTGATCGACTGTAGACGATGACGTCTTGCAGCGAAGACACCCATGCTGGGCTTCGGTTAACCGACCGGTTACCGACTACCGGAGGCCATGAGCTGTTCTTCGCCGAGTTTGGGGACGCCGAGACGCTGCCGGTTCTACACCTGCACGGTGGCCCGGGCTCAGGGGCAAACCCGGGCGATGCCCATCTGTTCGATTTGAAACGGGTTCGCCTAATCCTATTCGATCAGCGCGGCGCCGGTGATTCCACGCCCCCTGGCGCTATTGGGCGGAATAACACGACGGAATTACTCGGGGACATCGAACGCCTGCGTCTCCACCTCGGTATCGACCGGTGGCTCCTGTGTGGCGGATCCTGGGGTGGAACATTGGCGCTGGAATACACCAAGGCGCATCCGCAACGCGTCTTGGGGTTGGTCTTACGCGCCCCGTTTCTGGCCCGCGACCGCGATCTGGATTGGTTCATTGGCGCCAACGGCGCCGCGCGCGAGGAGCCCGACGCGTACGAGCGACTTTGCCGTGAACTAGGCGCTCTCCCCGGCGAGGATCTGGTAGCGCGGATGCATCGGCTAGTGTTCAACCCCGAAACAGCGCCCGCGGTCCTAGCCACGGCCTGCATTGCCTGGAGTAACTGGGAAAGGACCCTGATGGGCCTCGCACCCCGTCCAAACCCTGACCATGCGACACCGGATCGGGCATTGGTTCAACGCCAACGCATCCACGTCCACTACTGCCATGAGCACTTTTTTCTCGGCAAGGATGGGGTACTGCCTAACATCGATCTCATCGCGGGTATCCCGTGCCGCATCGTACAGGGCGAACAAGATCGCATCTGTCTGCCTAAGGCAAGTCGTCTTCTCACCGATCATTGCCCGAGTTGGCGACTGGCGCCGGTCGCCAGCGCGGGGCATGGCCTTGAGCACCAGGCGCTGCGCGAATCCGTCAAAGCCGCAATCCGCACGCTTGTCGACGAGCACGGGACCTGACTTGAATCAGCGCCCCAACTCGGTTGCAATTTCTCAGGTCGCGCCCGGCGGCGACCGCCGGGCGATTCGGAGACGAACTCTGCAGCGACGCTTGCTCGGTGCTCAGAGATTGAGATCCTTCAGGTAGGCCCGGAACGAATCACCGAGTTCCGGGTGGGATAGCGCGTACTCCACCGTCGCCTCGAGATAGCCCTCCTTGCTGCCGCAATCATAGCGCTTGCCTTCGAAGGGATAGGCAATCACTGTCTCATCCTTGAGCAGCGCCGCGATGGCGTCGGTGAGTTGTATCTCGCCGCCCGCGCCCGGCGTCGTCTGCTCCAGCTTCTCGAAGATCGTCGGCGTCAGCAGGTACCGTCCCACCACGGCAAGATTGGACGGTGCCACCTCTGGCGCCGGTTTTTCGACAATGGAGACCACCCGCAGGCTGCCGTCGGACTGTTCCTCGGTCTCGACGATGCCGTACTTATGGGTCTCGTTGTGGGGCACCTCTTCGACGCTCAGCACACTGGCGCCCGTGCGCTCATGCACTTCGGCCATCTGCTCCACCACACCTTTCCGATCGTTACGGATCAGATCGTCCGCGAGCAGGATCGCAAACGCTTCATCGCCGATCACCGGCTTGGCGCACAAGACAGCGTGCCCGAGACCCAATGCCTCTGGCTGGCGGAGATAGATGCAATCGACCCGGGCCGGCAGGATGTTCTGAACGATCTCCAGCAGCTGTTGCTTGCCAGCGTTGGCAAGCTCCGACTCGAGCTCATAGGCCTTGTCAAAGTGGTCTTCGATGGAACGCTTGTGACGCCCGGTAATGAACACGAGCTGCGTCGCACCCCCCGCTTCCGCCTCCTCGGCCGCATATTGGATCAGCGGCTTGTCAACTACCGGCAGCATCTCTTTGGGGCTGGCCTTGGTGGCCGGCAGGAAGCGCGTTCCGAGGCCGGCGACCGGGAATACGGCTTTGCGAATCTTCGCCATGTGAGCTCCTTTTTCGTCGTTGTGAGTCGGGTCATCGATCGCTGTCTCGCGGGCAATCAGCCCGCCGTCGCGATCTCATCCTCGATGGCCGCCAGGGCCGACATCGGCTCCGGCGCGGCGGTAATTGGTCGGCCAATCACCAAGTAGTCGGCGCCAGCCGCGATGGCCTGAGCCGGCGTCATGACTCGCTTCTGATCCCCTCTGGCCGCGGTGGCCGGGCGCACACCCGGTGTTACGAGCCGGAATTCGGATCCCAGGGATCGTCGCACGAAACCCGCCTCCAGCGGCGAACAGACGATACCGTCAAGACCCGAGGCCTGAGACAGGCGCGCTAGCTCCAACACGCGCTCCGCCGGCTCACCTGGGCAGCCGACGGCGGCTAGATCATTCGCGTCGAGACTGGTCAGCACCGTTACCCCGATGAGCAGGGGCGGCGACGGATGTCGATCCAGCCGTTCCCGAGCAGCGCGCAGCATGGATGGACCGCCGGACGCGTGAAGGT
>JBATTL010000662.1:0-7907 GCA_049670525.1 Thiohalocapsa sp.
CCTCTAATAGCGCTACCCCGGCGGATGGTCGCTGATGCGGTGGATATTCCGAAGGATCTCTGGCCAGAGCGTCTCCCAGCAACAACGATGATCGGCGGGCTTGGTCGCGACAACAACCTGCTTGCCGGAGCCCCGCAATGCCGTCCGCACCAGCGACGGCGGGACATTGGTGTCGCGCGAGCCGACCAGATGTAGTTGGCGGATTCGCGGCGGCAAAGCACCATGCGTGGCCGGATTCAACGAGTCATGCAACGGTGTGTGGCCGTGAAGCGTGGTCCATGCTTCGATATCCAGGTTTGCCGCGACAGTGACGAGCGCTCGGGTATTGCCGATGCGTTCGGCCATCAGCCAGGCGAGGACGCCACCGCCGCTGTAGCCGATCAATACGACGTCGTCGTAGTCCTGGTCGCGGACGAAGGTCTGAAGTACCTCGACCATGGAGGCCACCACCGGGTCCGAGTAACGCCCGCTGGTCCATTTCGACGCATCGCAGCCGTGACTGTCGGCCAATCCGTGGTAACAGGGCCGCCCCAGGTAGAGGCTCGGGTTGGGATCCAAGCCCATCAACCGCAGCGCGACCGGGTTTCGCGGCGTTGGGTCAGCGGAGATGCGGGTACGTCCGATCCACGGGGAGCCGTCACCCGACAGATACACGTGCAGCGTTCCGCCCCCGTTGCGATCTGGGCTATGGTACGCGACGTGCGTGAATCCGCGTCCGACCAGGAGTTGTTTTTGCAGCCGATAGTCGATGGCCATGCGATCGGTCCTCGATGTCGGCTCCGCGCATCCGACAAGGAGCGTGATCAGCCAGGCAACGACGACTCGAAAAATGGTCCCATAAAGCCTAAGCTTAGGCTGTAGTGGACTTTGTGACTTCATTCGGCAGCGCACCAGGATCATGAGCAACTTGCATCGTTTTCGGTTCTGCCTTGCATTGACCGCCGCATCGCTCTCGGTGCTTGCCGGCTGCGTTTCGACGTCCGCGCGCGAGGCTGCCGGGGCAGGTGCGACGCCGCTGACTGCGGCGGCAGGCGCCCGTGTCGAGGACTATGTCCTGGTCGATTGCTTGCTGCCTGGGCAAATTCGCCAACTGGGCACGCGCATGACCTATCTCACGCCGCGGCGTTCCGTGAAGGCGACCCAGCGCGATTGTGGGATCCGCGGCGGCGAATATGTCCTTTTCGATCGTTCGGACTACGGCAGCGCACTGCAGGCCTTACTACCGAAGGCACGGGGCGGCGACCCGGTCGCGCAGACCTACGTCGGCGAGATCTACGAGAAGGGGCTTGGTTTGGCCGGACCGGACTATGCCAGCGCGGCGCAATGGTATCGCAAGGCGGCGAACAGCGATCATGTTCCAGCGCAAGTGAGTCTTGGGTCGCTCTACGAAAGGGGACTCGGTGTGCCAAACGACAAGGCACAGGCATTGAACTGGTATCGCCGTGGTTCCGGGCTGTCGCAGGACAAATTGATCTTCGAGTCGGCGCTGAAGGCGGAACGCGCGGCTTTCAATCGCGAACTAGCGCTGCGCAATCAGGTTGCGGCATCGCTGAATCAGCAGTTGCGTCAGGCGAGACAGCTTAAGGCCTCTGCCCCGAGCGGTCCCAAGGCGTCCGCGACCGCCGCGGCGGTCAGTACCGAGAAATTGGAGCGTTTGGTCGAGAGTCAGCGCAGGGACGCGGAGCAAGCTGCCGGAATCAAGGACAAACAGCTCAGAGCACTCAATCAGGTGACCGAAGAGAAGTCGGGGAAAGGCGCCGATTCGGGTGGTAAGGCAGCGCAGGCAGGCAAGCTCAAGCTCACTCTGCGAGAACAGCGCGACGAGTTGCTCGATACCTCACGCCGCCTGGCTTCCGCGTCGCAGTAGGGCCCGTTGCTCAGTCGGTAACCGGTGCATCTTGTGCGAGCCTGAAGCCAACGAAGCTGTAGCGTGCTTCGGGGAAATTTCGATTGCGGTAGGCCGACCGGACCGGTGATGGTCCGCTGTTCCAAGCGCCGCCGCGCATCACACGAGCGGCGTCTGACGTCACCTTTGCACAAACCTCTTCGGTGCCGCGGTAATCGGCATCGTAGTTGGAACAGGTCCACTCCCAAAGGTTTCCCAGCACGTCGTGAAGTCCCCAAGGATTGGGGGCGAACCGACCGACGGTTGCGACCCATTCGTAGGTGTCGTCGCAAGGGAATCCGTCTTTCCACTCGTGTTCGGTATCGGCAACGCTTGCGTTTCGACAAGCCTCGTGGTCAATGCCGTCGCCCCAGTAGCGGGCCGAGCTTGTACCAGCGCGCGCGGCATATTCCCACTCTGCCTCAGTTGGCAGTCGGAACTTGCGGCCGGTTTCGTTCTTCAACCAGCCAATGTAGGCGCTTGCATCGTTCCAACTAATGCAGCTAACCGGCGATTTTGGCTGATTCGCAACGTGTTTGGTAGGTTTTCGCCATTGGGCCCATTGCCGGTATGCCCACTTTTCGCCGCCGTTTTCACCATCGAAGGTCCAGCATCCAAGCTGGCCACCGACGCCACGCTCGGCATCGGTTCTGTAGTCGGTGTCGTCGACAAAGCGCTCGAAGTCCTCCACCGTCACTTCAAACTTGCCGATCAGAAAGTCATCGACGCAGACCTCGTGCTGAGCCTCGTCGGGTTCGCGTCCGATCTCGTCGGGGGGGCTCCCCATACTGAAACACCCGCCTTTGACGGCAACCATCACCGGTAGCAATTGACGTTGCATCAAGTCGCGATCCCGGTCGAGGTCCGCGAGCCTTGGATGGTCCGGTTGCAGCTGGCGTAGCGCGGATAGCGCCTGATCCGCCGCCGCGGCATCGCTGGCTGCGAGCGCCTCCGCGGTCAACAACGCATAGGCGTTGCCGATACGCCTCAGTCCGTCCCGCGCCCGCTGGTCGTTGGCGTCGAGTTTGAGCATGCGGCCGAAACAGACGGCCGCCTGCGCCAACTGGTCCGGATCTGGGGTCTGCGGCTCCGGGAATGATGCGCATTCCTTCGCTATACGGTCGAGTTCCTGTCGCCGGTCGAGCGCCGCTTTCAGTTCACGGCGGTAGTTGTCGATCAATACATCGTCCGGGGATAGCATTAAAGCCTGCTCGGTGAGCGCAATCGCCTGTTTGAGGTTTCCCGCGGCTTGCTCGTCGTGCGCTTGCGCTAGCAGATCGGCGGCGTCGCGTTCTCGCTTCTGTTGTAGTTCGCTCTGGACCGCCGCACGAAGACCAAGCAGTTCTTGGTTGTCCGATGCGATCTGAAGTCCCTCTTCAATGCGAGCTAGGCTCTTGGTGAATGCCTGTGCTCGCTGGAACTCCCTTGCCTCGGCGATCGCGCGCTCGATTTGGCCCCTTTGCTTCAGCCGCGCTTCGACGTCGCTGCGCATCTGAATCAGCGCTGAATCTGCAGGCGAAAGACCGAGAGCCTCGTCGATGAACCCGAGGGCTTGTTCCAGATTGTCACGGCCCAGGCGTTCGCGCGCGCTATCGAGAAGCTGCTCGACCCGTTGACGATTCATTGCGGCCAACAGGGTGTTGCGGAAACTCAGCAGCCGCGGGTGATCCGGCTCCTCGGCAAGGGCCTTGTCGATTAGCGCAAGGCTTTGTGTGTCGTTGCCATCTGCTTCTGCACGCCCAGCGCTTTCCAGTTGTTTGGCGACCCAGGTCTCGCGCTCCTGTTGTCGGGCGAGTTCCAGTTCCTTTTGCAGTTGCCCGAGTTCTTCGTCATTCGGGGCGATGGCCATAGCGTCGGAAATCCGTTCCAGACCGGCATCGAACGCACCTTGGCTGATGAGGGTCCGCGCCTCCGCCTTTGCGGTCGCGACCTGGCGATCGCGTTGCACCTGCGCCCGCACCGTCGCTCGCAGTGCGAGCAGCTTTCGGTTATTGGCATCGAGGTGCAGTCCGTCGTCGATCAACGCTAGGCTTGCGTCCAAATTCCCGTTGGCCTGTGCCGTCTCTGCTCGTTCGAGCAGCGAGTCAACCTGGGTCTGAAGCCGTGCGATCATCAGCTGATTGACGCGTTGACGCAGACTCAGCAACTCCCGGTGCTCTGGCAGCTCCTCTAGTCCGTCGTCGATGAGCGCGAGGCTTCTCTCCAGATCGCCGCGTTCGACGGCATTTTGGGCCTGATCGAGCAGGTCCTGTGCCCGCTTGTGCGAATTGAAATACTCTCGTAGCTCGTTCAATCGCTGATCTTTCGGCGTGGCTGCGAGTCCGAGTTCGACCAGGTCAATGCTCTGCTCAATCTCGCTGCGCTGGAAATGGGCAATAGCGATTTGCTCATAGTTGGTGGCGGTGCTCGGGCGATCGTCCTGGGGCGCGGGCAGTTCAATGTCGACCATAGGCGCTGTGCCACCGGTCGGGTCCCGGACCAAGAGGTACCAACCGATCAGGACTCCGACCGCAAATATCAGGACGCCGGTAACGATGCCGGTCACTCGCGACCGGCCGCCACGACCGCCGGATTCATCGGGAAACGCGGAAGGGGTGCTGGTCCCTGCGGAAACCTCCGCCTGCTGTGGCGTGGCCGCGGTCTGTCCCGGCGCTTCGGATTCCCGCGCAACACGCCGTCGCCGACCTCCGGTCGTCGTTCGAACAACCGTCGGCGCGTAGATGTCCGCTGATCGAGGGCCGAGCAGCAGGTCGCGCCATTGTGCGACGGATTGCGGTCGTTTGGCGGGCTCCAGTTCGCACGCCAGGTCGATCGCTTCGAGGAAGGCAGCAGGATAATCCCCTCGACAGACCTCTGCGGCTGGTGGCTGCGGGTCCGAGAGCAGCCTTTGCGATGCGCTTCTCGGTGGTGTCCCGGTCACGACACGGTAGAGCGTCGCGCCGAGACCGTAGATGTCGGTCCAGGGGCCTTGCTCGCCGATATCCTGATGTTGTTCCAGGGCCGCGTAGAGCGGCGTGTAGGTCGCGAATACGGAACGTTCACCGCTTTGGGTGACATAGCGAGCAGAGCCGAAGTCGATAAGCACAGGCGACCCATCGCTGCGGATCAGGATGTTCGCCGGTTTGATGTCGCGGTGCAGAATCCCCGATGAATGGACCTTCTCAAGACCATCCAACAGTGGTTCGAGAATGGCGCGTAATTTCTGTAGCGGCAGCGCGCCACACTCTTCCAGCAATGCCGACAACGGTTGACCACGTTCGAACTCCATGAACATGTAGGCGCTTCCGCTGAGTTCGCGATAGCGCGTCACACGAACGATGTTTCGATGGGGTATGGGACGTCCCAAGCCCCAGAGCGTCTTGGCCTCCTGCAGAAATCGATCCAGCGCCCAGGAGAAGGCATCGTTGGTTGCAGGCGAAAGCGGAGCGATCCGGCCGTCTGGCTGCCGCTTTGCTAGGTCTACCGGCAGGAACTCTTTGATTGCGACGGATTCATCCAAATAGGTGTTGTCACACTGATAGACGACACCGAAACTGCCGGTTCCCAGGATCGCGACGATCCGGAACTCCTCGATCATTGCACCGATGGGTAGCGCTTGATTCGCGATTGCTTCTGACATTCCCGGTTGACTCTAGTGATTCGAACCGATGCGTCGCGCGGAGCCCCGGAGCAGGTGCGGAGTTGAGAGATTCGTCAAGAGGCCCGAGGAACGGGTATGACTCTGGCTATCGCAATTCCCTTCGATGGGTAATGGATTGGCCTTGAGCGGACTGATAGACATGTTTGAAGACGATGCTTGCGATTCATGCAGCAAAGGAAGCGTTTTGGCTACCGTATCTGGTAATGTCGTGTCTCGTGGCAGCCAAATCGGTGTCACCATGGGTTCGCTAGGATCCGCATCCCGATATGAGGGATGATGTCAGAATGGTGATTCGGGAGTATTGCCTGGGCGAAGGACTACTATCCGTTGCAAGACGTGAAGCCTGGGGTAGCCCGACGACGGCATGCTGTCGCCGAGCCTGTCATCGTCGCTCAAACGACCGAAGATGCGTGACAGATGCGCGACCCTTCAGGCTGAACGATACGAGCACAGGACAGTGCAAAGCAATGATTGCGACGCAAATGCTTACAAGGCAAGGTTCCCCCAGGTTTGTTGGAAGTGCGTTCGTCGAGCAATTGACAATGGCTCCCGACTGTTCAAAGAATTGGGCTACAGGTTTCGCCGACCATGAGGGATCCCATGGGTTTGGTTGTTAGCGTCACGGCTTGCAACGGTGTTGCACCGAGACACCCGCTTAGCATTCGCGTCGAGGATCAGGTTTGCATTCTGGGTCGCCAACCGGATTGCCAGCTTGAGCTTCCGGACGCCGAATGTTCGGTTTCCGGGCGGCATGCGCTGGTGGCCCCAGCTGGCGGTGGTTACACGATCACGGACATTAGCACCAACGGCACCTTCCTCAACGATGCCGCGGCGCCGGTCCCGGCCAATCAGCCCGTGGCACTTCAAGACGGCGACCAGATCTGCATCGGCCCCTATTTGCTTCAGGTTTCGTTAGAGCGGGACCGGGGGCCAGTCGTATCCGATCCATTCGCGGCGGCTCCGAACCCAAGTTCGCCGGAGGACCCGTTGCCTGGGTTGCCCGATCGCGCGGCAAGTCCCGATATCATGGAACTGCTCGATCCTGGGGTGGGTTCCGCAGCCGTTGGCGACTCACCGCTGGGGAAGGGAGACGGATTTGGAGAATTTGGCCAGCCTGCTGTGCTATCAAGCGAGTCGAGTCTCGGGGCCGTTTTCACAACAGGGCAGGAATCGCCGCGTCCTTCGATCGAGCACATGCACTTGGGCGTGCCGAGCACTGGGCCGTCGGCTAGCCTGTCATCGTCCGGCCCTGAATCTGAAAACGTACCCCCGGCGGCCACTGTTCCGGCGGATTCCGAGAGCACGGCCGCCCCGGTGGGGATTCCGGATGATTACGATGTGCTCAATGATGCCTTTGCCTCCGCCGATTCTGGCGGCAGCCAGGATGATGACAGCTTACCATTGGGCGCCGAGTCGCCAGCAGCGCAATCAGCACCGGAGCTGGACGTTCCCGAGCCGCCGCTGAGTGATCGAGGGAATCAAATTGCTGACGCGAGCGAGTTCGACGAGGCGACCGCTTTGTCGGTGGCGGTCGATGTTTCGGTGCCTGCGAGCCAAGGCAATCTGGATTTCCGGCAGAAGCCAGAGGCCTCGAGCATGGCGCGATCCCCTGTCGCGGATCTATCTGACGAAATCAACGCGTTTCTCTCCGGCCTCGGTGTCGGCGATGCGGCCACGGTTCGTGATCCTGATGCCTTGTTGCGCACATCGGGTCAACTGCTTCGCGCCATGACGGAGGGCATGATGGCGGTGATGATGGCGAGGGCCAGTTTCAAGAGCGAACTGCGCCTCGAGGTGACCACCATCCGATCCCGCGAGAACAACCCGTTTCAGTTTTGTGTCGACCCGGATGATGCTTTGGATCGCCTACTGTGGCGACGCAGTCGCGGTTTCCTCGACCCGACGCTAGCGGTAAGTAAAACGTTCGAGGATATTCAGGCCCATCAGATGGCGATGATCGCGGGTCTCAGAGCAGCCTTAAAAGCGCTGCTCGCCCGTTTTGAGCCGACAACCCTCGAAAAACACTTCGAAGGCCAGTCGCATCTCGACAAATTGCTGCCCATGGCCCGCAAGTCGAGGTGTTGGGATCTGTTTGTGTCGACCTTCGATCAAGTCGCAGAGGATGCTTCCGATGATTTTATGCGTTTGTTTAGCGACGCCTTCAATCGCGCCTACGAAGAGCAGGTCAGACGTTTGGCAGAGGAAAAACGGAGCGATTCGGCCTAACGGGACATTAGATGAAGTTGCCGGCCGGGCAATTATTCATCTGGAAGCGATTCGATGAAGCCGCGAGCACTAAGGCGATTGCCGGAAACTTTCGTACCAGATGACGCAGGATTGACGTTTGCCTTCAAGGAGGGCCGACGCGCGCATAGCAGGCGA
>JBATTL010000663.1:0-5750 GCA_049670525.1 Thiohalocapsa sp.
AGCCGGTGGGCATCTCGTCCAATCATGCCCTCCAGCGTATCAAGCGACTCTACAACGCCGCCAAGGCCGGGCATACGGGAAGTCTTGATCCGCTGGCGACCGGGCTGTTGCCGTTGTGCCTTGGTTACACGACCAAGTTCTCGGCCTTTTTGCTGGATGCGGATAAGCGCTACCGGGTCACCGTGCGTCTTGGCGTCACGACCAGCACCGCGGATGCCGAAGGCGAGGTCACGGCCACCGCTCCAACGGATGGTGTGACGGAATGCGCGTTGCGGGAGCTTCTCACCGAATTTGTCGGCGACATCGAACAGCTGCCGCCGATGTATTCCGCCGTCAAGCATCAGGGCCAGCGTCTCTACAAGCTTGCGCGTGAAGGCAAGGAGGTCGAGCGGACGCCGCGCACCATCCAGATCTACGCCTTGGACTTGTTGCGTTTCGACCTGCCTGAAATCGAGCTCGATGTTCATTGTTCCAAGGGCACCTACGTGCGTACCCTGGCCGAGGATATCGGCGCCAGACTCGGTTGCGGTGGCCATGTTTCGGCGCTGCGGCGGACCGGCGTTGGCCCTTATGTGGAAGACGATATACGCTTCGTGACCGTCGATGACGTGGAGGCGGTGGCAGAGCAAGGGGGCGAGACTATGGATGCCCTGCTATTGCCACTCGACACGGCCCTCGACCACTGCCCGGCGTTGCGGCTCTCCGCGGACGCCGCTTTCTACCTCGGACAGGGACAGCCGGTGCTGGTGCCGCAGGCACCGACCGAAGGCACGGTGCGGCTGTACGATCAGTCCGAGCAGTTTGTCGGCGTTGGCGTCATCCTCGACGACGGGCGTGTGCAGCCGAAACGCTTGCTATGAACGGCGTCCTGCGGGTTCTATTCGCGCGAGAAGCGCCACGGACTGATAAACTGCACGCCGCGAACGCGTCCACCCGCGGGGAGATCTCGCCAGCGGGATCGTCGGCATTAATACCGAGTCCGTAGACCGCCCTGAAGTCATTGTCGGAGCGGTCAGACCGTCGGCGAGCAGCCGGCCGGCCTGGACCATTTGCCGCGCGCCGCATCGGCGCGCCCACAAGAGGAAATCACCAATGACCATGAATGCAGAAGCAAAGCGTCTGATCGTCGAAGAGCACGCTCGGGTCCCGAATGATACCGGTTCTCCGGAGGTCCAAGTGGCGCTGCTGACTGCTCGCATCAAGCAGTTGACAGGTCACTTCACGGAGCACAAGCATGATCACCACTCGCGCCGTGGCCTAGTGCGTATGGTCAATTCCCGGCGTAAGCTGCTCGACTATCTGAAGGACAAGGATCTCGACCGTTATCGTGCCTTGATCCAGAAGCTCGGCCTCCGCCGCTAACCGATCAGGCCACCTGTCGAGCTGGAACCTGTTTGGTTCCGCTTCCGCGGGGACGGCCCGTCGATAAGGCGATGCACTCCGAGCAGGCATTGGAACCAAGAGACAGAATCGCCAGCGCGAATCGACCACACGGGCGCACGCTCCCGCTAAGGGCGCGTCCCCCGAGGACCCACGCAGAGGACCTACTTAGTGACCCCCATCCGTAAGCAATTCCAGTTCGGCGACCAGACAGTGACCCTCGAAACGGGAGAGATCGCCCGACAGGCCGACGGCGCCGTGATGATTAACGTCGATGACACGGTGCTGTTGGTCACCGTCGTGGTCGATAAGCGCGCCACCGAACTCAAGGATTTTCTGCCGCTGACGGTCGACTATCAGGAGAAGACCTATGCCGCCGGCCGCATCCCCGGCGGCTTTTTTCGTCGTGAAGGTCGTCCGAGCGAGGGCGAGATCCTGACCTCGCGCCTGATCGACCGGCCTATCCGACCTCTGTTCGCGAAGGGATTCGGTCGCGAGGTGCAGGTCATCGCCACGGTCAAATCGTTGAATCCGGCCGTCAATCCCGAGGTGCCGGCCATGCTTGGCGTCTCGGCTGCACTTGCGGTTTCAGGTGCGCCCTTCAATGGGCCTATCGGTGCCGCCCGTGTGGGGTACAAGAACGGCGAGTACCTGCTCAATCAAGCGATGACCGGTGTCAACGTCGACAGCGACCTCGACCTGATCGTCGCCGGTACTGAAAAGGCCGTGCTGATGGTCGAGTCCGAGGCACGGGGCCTGTCGGAGGAGGTCATGCTCGGCGCGGTCATGTTTGGTCATGAACAGATGCAGGTCGCGATCCAGGCCATTCGGGAATTTGCCGAAGAGGTCGGCAAGGTGCCCTCGACCTTCGATGCGCCGGCAGCGGATGCGGGCCTGGCCGCCGCGGTGGAGAATGCGGCCGCCGAGCGATTACGCGAAGCCTATCGCATTAAGGACAAAATGGAGCGTTACGGCGTTCTCGACGCCATCCGAGCCGACCTTTTTGGGCAACTCGCGGGCGAGGATAGCTCCTGGGCGCAGCCACAGATCTACGCTGCCTGTGAGAAACTGGAGAAAAAGATCGTCCGCGGCTCCATCCTCGCAGGCGAGTCGCGGATCGATGGTCGCGACACCAAGACCGTGCGGCCTATCACGGTGCGCACCGGCGTGCTGCCGCGAACCCACGGATCCGCGCTGTTCACCCGCGGTGAGACTCAGGCCATCGTCGTCACGACGCTCGGCACTGAGCGCGACTCGCAGATTATCGATGCCCTGGACGGCGAGCGCCGCGAGCCATTCATGCTTCACTACAATTTCCCCCCCTTCTGCGTCGGGGAGTTGGGTCGCGTGGGCAGCCCGAAGCGCCGCGAGATCGGCCACGGCCGGTTGGCCAAGCGCGGTGTGCTCGCCTCGATGCCGAGCCTTGCCGAGTTTCCGTACTCGGTTCGTGTTGTTTCAGAGATTACGGAGTCCAACGGCTCCAGTTCCATGGCCAGCGTTTGTGGCACAAGTCTTTCGCTGATGGACGCCGGCGTGCCGATCAAGTCGCCGGTAGCGGGTGTCGCCATGGGTTTGATCAAGGAAGGCGACGACTTCGCCGTCCTCACCGACATCATGGGCGATGAGGACCATCTCGGCGATATGGATTTCAAGGTCGCCGGCACCGCCGACGGTATCAATGCGCTGCAGATGGATATCAAGATCGAGGGAATCACCCAGGAGATCATGGAGACCGCGCTGTCCCAGGCCAAAGACGGGCGTCTGCATATCCTGGGTGAGATGAACAAGGTCATCGATTCGCATCGCTCCGAGATGTCCGAGCATGCCCCGCGCATTATCGAGTTCAAGATCCACCCGGAGAAGATCCGCGACGTCATCGGCAAAGGTGGCTCCACCATCCGCTCCATTACCGAAGAGACTGGTGCTACCGTCGATATCAACGACGACGGTGTGGTCAAGATCTTCTCGGTGCAGAAGGCGGCCGGCGAAGAGGCCAAGAAGCGCATCCGTTTGATCACGGCCGACGTCGAGGTGGGCACGATCTACGAGGGGAGGGTGGCCAGGCTCATGGACTTCGGCGCCTTCGTCACCATCTTGCCCGGTCGCGATGGCCTTGTGCATATCTCCCAGATCTCCGATGAGCGCGTGCAAAGCGTCAGCGACAAGCTGAGCGAAGGCGACATTGTCAAGGTGAAAGTGTTGGAGGTGGATAAGCAGGGCCGCATCCGCCTCAGCATGAAGGCGATCACTGCCGACGAGCGATTGTTGACGCAGTAAGCATGACCATCGGTCGCGGCTGACCGAGACGCTGGACGAGTAGGGGCCCCGAGCGGGCCCTTTTTCGTTACGAGCCGTTTTGCCCCTGAGGTCAACGTTTCCGTCTGTTCGCATACCCGTGGCGCCGAGCCGTCAACCTCTGCGCTCGTCGGAATCGGCTGTGTGAACTCTCGCGATCCGATGCAAAGTCAGGGCTTGACCAACTCGTAAGACTCCGGTGTGGCTTGGGCTTGACAGCACTGGGTGCAACCGCTGCTGTCACAGGCCGCGCCTGGGGGTAACTTGCGAACCCGGCCCTTGCGCTCCAGCACGCCGAGCATGCCGCGCAGTGCGTCGGCGTCGGTATCGAAGCGATTCATGATATCCACCAGGGACGCCCGCCGATGCTGTTGCAGATAGTCTCGTAGCTCCGAAAGGATCACTTCGTTACTCCGTCATTGGTATCGGGCCGTTATTTCCGAATTGTTGATGCAGGGCCTTGGGGGCGATGCGACCCGCGGCGGCCCTGCGTCAGGTCTCACCGGCTCAGGCGGCGTCGGCAATCGGCTGCAACAAGCGCCGCTTCTCGCGCATACCCCACCAGCGCAGCCCGAGGATCACGGCAAGAAACAGCGTCAGCATCGTGCCGATCCAGAGCATCGATGCGTTCGGATTCCGGGCGAAGATCGCCGTCTGATAGAACAGCGTGGCGGCGATGTAGCCGATGCCCGTAGTCCAGGTCGCGACGAAGATGGTCCAGGCCATATTAGTTTCCCGATAGACAGCAGCCAGCGCCGCGGTGCAAGGGAAATAGAGCAGGATGAACAGCAAGTAGGCGAACGCCCCGGCGGCACCGTCGAAACGCGAGGCCATGGCACCGAAGATACCGCCCGCAACCTCCTGTGATTCCGCTGCGGCGGCTTGGTCGCCGACATCGCCGATGCCGATGCCGAGCGGATCGCCCCAGGTGCCCATGGCGTCGCCGAGATTGGCCGGGACGCTGGCGAACGCCTCGGCGATACCGTCCCATAGCGTCGGCTCTGTTGCCTGCTCGGCGCCCACGTCGGCGTTGGCCGCGGCAGCATCGGCCTGCGCCATGGCCGTATACATTGAGTCCAGCGTGCCGACCACGGCCTCCTTGGCCAGTACACCGGTAAAGATACCCACGGCTGCCGGCCAGTTCTCGGAGTCCAGGCCCATCGGCGAGAAGGCCGGTGCGATTCCGCGGCCGACCTCGCTGAGCACCGAGCGATCGCTGTCCTCATTGCCGAAACTGCCATCTGTGCCCAGGGCGTTAAGAAAATTCAACACCAGCACCATCGGCACGATGATCTTGCCGGCGCGGAAGACGAAGCTCTTGGTCCGCTCCCAGGCGCGTATCACCACGCCTTTAATGGTGGGCAGGTGATAGGGCGGTAGCTCCATCACGAAAGGACTGCTCTGCCCCTGCAGCAGCGTGTTTTTCATGATCAGACCGGTGAGCACGGCGACACCGATACCGATCAGATACAGGCCGAAGACCACGTTCTGACCGCCGATGGGGAAGAAGGCCGCGGCGAACAGGGCGTACACGGGAAGTCGCGCGCCGCAGGACATGAACGGCGCCATGACGATGGTCATGACGCGGTCGCGGTGCTGCTCCAGCGTGCGTGTGGCCATAATCGCCGGCACGTTGCAGCCGAAGCCGACGATCAGCGGCACGAAGGCCTTGCCCGGCAGGCCCACGGCGCGCATACCGCGGTCCATGACGAATGCGGCACGAGCCATGTAGCCGGAGTCCTCCAGCACCGACAGGAAAAGGTACATGAACGCGATTACCGGGATGAATGTAGCCACGACTTGGATGCCGCCGCCGATGCCATTAGCGATGAGCACCGTCAGCCACGCCGGCGAGCCCAGATTGCCCATGACCGCGGTCGTCCCGTCTACCAGCAGGGCGCCCGTGAAGAGATCGAAGAAATCGATAAAGGAGCCGCCGATGTTGATGGTGAACATGAACATCAGATACATGATGGCCAGGAAGATCGGAATGCCCAACGCGCGATTGAGCATGACTCGGTCGATACGGTCCGACAGGTTGTGCGAGACCTGAGTCTTGCGTTTAACTGCATCCT
>JBATTL010000664.1:0-2849 GCA_049670525.1 Thiohalocapsa sp.
GGATCGCGATGTGGAGATCGTCCAGGCCGCGCTGGGGGCAATGCAGTCAGAGATCGACCTGCACCTGAATCTGGACAACCCGACCGTCAGCACCGCGTCCGTCCCGTTCATCTCAGCCGCGCAAAGAGCCGCTGGTTGGGAGGGGCAGCAATGGGAACAGACAATCCGCGTTCGGCAGACCACACTAGACGCCTTAATTGAGCGCTTCGGCGAGCCGCACTTCGTCAAGATCGACGTTGAGGGCTTCGAGGCCGAGGTGTTGCGCGGTTTGAGCTGTCCACTGGCATCACTGTCGTTCGAATTCACCACCATTCAGCGCGGTGTCGCGCAAGCTGCCCTCGCCGAATGCGAGCGATTGGGCCGCTACCGCTACAACGCCGCCTTGGGTGAGAGCCAGCGGCTTCTGCACGCCCGCTGGCTCGATGGCGATGCAGCGGCGGCCTGGCTGGAACGTCTTCCCGACGACGCCAACTCAGGCGACATCTACGCCGTGCTGCAGTAGCCAAGTGTCGCGTCTGCCGCGTACTCAATCCCGCGCATTCTGGGTCACCGCCCCGAACAGGGGCGAGCTCCGCACCGAGACACTGCCCCCACTTCCCGAGGGCTGGGTGCATGTGCGCACCCGCTTAAGTGGTATCAGTCGCGGCACCGAGGGCCTTGTCTTCCGCGGCGAGGTACCGGCGAGCGAGCATCAGCGCATGCGTGCCCCCTTCCAGGAAGGCGACTTTCCAGCCCCGGTCAAGTACGGGTATAGCAATGTCGGCGACGTCGAACAGGGGCCAACGGAACTGATCGGGCGCGCCGTCTATTGCCTCTATCCGCACCAGACCCGGTTTCAGGTGCCCGCCGACGCGGTCACCCTGCTCCCGGACGGTATCCCACCCGAGCGCGCCGTGTTGGCCGCGAATCTGGAGACCGCGATCAACGGCCTCTGGGACGCTGGGCCGTGCATCGGCGATCGGATCAGCGTTGTCGGTGGTGGAACCATGGGCTGTCTTGTGGCCTGGCTGGCCGGACGCATCCCCGGCTGTGAGGTGGAACTAGTCGACACGAACCCGCGCCGCGCTAGCGTGGCCCGTGTCTTGGGCGTCGACTTCCGCACGCCCGACGCGGCAACACCCGACGCGGACCTGGTCATTCATGCGAGCGGCGCGCCTGCCGGACTGAGGACGGCGCTGGAAGCGGCTGGGTTCGAGGCCAGGGTCATCGAGCTGAGTTGGTTTGGAAACCAACCCGTGAGTCTGCCGCTGGGTCAGGCCTTCCACCAGCGCCGACTGACCCTTCGCTCGTCCCAGGTCGGCACCATCGCCAGTGCGCAGCGAGCCCGGTGGGACTATCGCCGTCGGATGGAACTGGCACTACGGCTGCTCGGGGAGGACGCGTTGGATCACCTGATCACCGGCGAGGATCCGTTCGAGGAACTGCCGCGGGTGCAGGCTCGCCTCGCCGCCGAGCCCGGCGACACACTGCTGCATCGCATCCGTTACGATTGACGGTTTGAAACCCGGATGAGCCATATGTACAGCCTCTGCGTCCGCGACCACATCATGATCGCTCATAGCTTTCGGGGCGAGACGTTCGGCCCCGCCCAACGTCTGCACGGGGCGACCTTCGTCGTCGACTGCGAGTTCCGCCGGGACGACCTGGACGCGGATGGCCTGGTGGTCGATATCGGCCGGGCGTCGATGGTCATGCGGGAGCTGCTTGCCGAGATCGATTATCGCAACCTGGACGAAGAGCCAGCCTTTGCCGGCCAGAATACGACAACCGAGTTCCTGGCCCGCTATATCTTCGATGGAATGTCGGCGCGCATCGCAGCCGGCGAGCTCGGGGCCAATGCCGGCGGACTTACCGGGCTGCGCGTGGTCCTGTCGGAGTCGCATGTCGCTTGGGCGGCGTACGAAGGCCCGCTCGGAACCTGATTACATCGGTGCCGGGTCATGACCACGCTGCATCTTTTGCTGCCTGGCGATCTCGATAACACCACCGGCGGGACCATCTACGATCGGCGCATCGTCGAGGGTCTACGCACGCTGGATTGGGAGGTGCATGTATGCTCCTTGGACAACAGTTTCCCTCTGCCGACCGAGAATGCGCTGCGAGACACCACCCGCGCGCTGACCGAGATCGCTGACGGCACCCGCGTGTTGATCGACGGGCTCGCCCTGGGTGCGATGCCCGACATCGTCGCGGCCCACAGCGAACGTCTCCGTCTGATCGCGTTGATGCACCACCCGTTGGCCCTGGAGACCGGCCTTGACGCCGAGGTGGCCGCAGCGTTGCGCGAATCGGAGACCGCCGCATTCCGGCAAGTGCGCCACGTGATCGTCACCAGCGTTGCTACGGCGCGGCTATTGAACGACTATGACGTGCCGGCTGACCGGATCGATGTCATCGAACCTGGTACCGATCCGGCCCCCTTGTCCACGGGTTCCGGAGCAGGTCCGACGAAGCTGCTCTGCGTGGGCAGTGTCACGCCACGCAAAGCGCACCTATTGCTGATCGAGGCCCTTGCGGGTCTGTGCGACTTGGCGTGGGTGCTAACCTGCGCGGGCAGCTTGGCGCGCGCGCCGCAAACCGTCTCAGCGCTGCGTCGGCGGATCGATGAACTCGATCTCGCGGGACGCGTTTGGTTGCTGGGTGATGTGCCCCAAGGGAAGATGCCGGCGCTCTATGCCAGCGCTGATCTCTTCGTCCTGCCGAGCCTGTTCGAAGGCTATGGAATGGCCTATGCCGAGGCCCTGGCCCGCGGCCTGCCGGTGCTCGGTACGCGTGCCGGGGCGATCCCGGATACAGTTCCGGCAGACGCGGGTTTGCTCGTTGGGCCGGGCTCGATATCAGAGCTGGCT
>JBATTL010000665.1:0-1687 GCA_049670525.1 Thiohalocapsa sp.
GCCTCGAGCGGCTCCGCCTGCACCTCCGGCTCACTTGAGCCGAGCCACGTCATGCGCGCCATGGGTATCCCATTTACCGCGGCACATGGCACCACACGGTTTTCGTTGTCACGCTACAACACCGCCGACGAGATCGACCGTGTTATCGAGGCGATCCCACCCATCGTCGCGCAGCTGCGCAAACTCTCCCCTTACTGGGAGGGCGATGGGCCGGTTGCGGAGCCAGGGAAGGCATTTCAGCCGGCCTACGCCTGAGCTATTTGCGACTCAACAGGTGGTTTGCAGAGGACCACGTCGGCCTGTCGGCCGAGCTCCGGGCAAGCTTGTGACGCTCAACAAACTCACACTTGCCCGCGGTATCGGTTCAAGTTGGCCTCGGGATCGACGTCGGGCACTGGTGCGCAAACCAGGTCTGTGATGAGTGCGACGCCGGCGTGCCCGGCGCGCGTCGTCGCTTGGTCTCCACTCGAAACGGCCCCAGTTCGTCAGTCCGTCGCCAACCTGAGACGCTGATGCCCTTCGACTTCAACAATTCCTACGTTCGCCTCCCCTCGCATTTCTACGCCCTGCAATCCCCAGTTGCAGTCGCGGGACCGAGGCTGGTAAAGCTGAACCAAGCCCTCGCCGTCGAGCTCGGGCTGGATCCCGATCGGTTGAGCTCCCCGGACGGGCTGGCCGTGCTGGCGGGAAACGCGGTGCCGGAAGGCGCGGAGCCGCTGGCTATGGCCTACGCCGGCCATCAGTTCGGAGGCTTCGCACCCCAGCTCGGCGACGGACGGGCGATCCTCCTGGGCGAGATCCTCGACCCACAGAGTCAGCGCTACGACATTCAGCTCAAAGGCTCCGGCCGAACGGCCTTCTCACGAGCGGGCGACGGACGCGCCTGGCTCGGCCCGGTGCTACGGGAGTACATCATCGGCGAAGCCATGCATGCGCTCGGCATTCCAACGACGCGCGCCCTCGCCGCTGTGGCGACCGGCGAAACCGTCTACCGAGAGGCCGACTACCCGGGAGCGATACTCACCCGGGTGGCGCGCAGCCATGTGCGCATCGGGACCTATCAGTACTTCTCCGCGCGCGGGGACATCGAGGCCATCCGGCGCCTCTCCGACTATATGATTGCGAGGCACTACCCGGAAGCGGCGGCAGCGGAAAAGCCGTACCGAGCACTGCTCGATACCGTCGTCACCCAGCAGGTCCACCTCGTCGCCCAATGGTTGGGCGTCGGCTTCATCCACGGCGTGATGAATACTGACAACACCTCCATTGTCGGCGAGACGATCGATTACGGCCCTTGTGCCTTCATGGATAGCTATCACCCGGGGACCGTCTACAGCTCCATCGACCACGGCGGACGTTACGCCTACGGCAACCAGCCGCGCATCGCCCACTGGAACCTGTCGCATTTCGCCGAGTCGCTGCTGCCGCTTATCGACGAGGACCGCGACAGAGCCGTCGAAGAGGCCCAAGCGGCCATCGACGCATTCCCGCAGAAATTCGAGCAGGCCTACCTCGAGCGATTTCGGGCCAAACTGGGACTTCGAGAGGTTCACCCGAACGACAGCGATCTCATTGAATCCTTGTTGAAGACGATGGCCGAGACCGGTGCTGAATTCACCAACAGCTTCCGCGCCCTTTGCCGCGCGGCGGAGGGCGCGGAAAACGACATCCGCAGTGAGCTCAGCGC
>JBATTL010000666.1:0-14963 GCA_049670525.1 Thiohalocapsa sp.
CCGGTTGTCTGTCGTGTGTCGACGGACACCGGCACCGAAGGCGCAACACCGCCCGGAATCGCTCAGGTCAATGGACCGCGGAACCACGAACCGACTCTGGAGAGTGGCCATCACAGGTGGCCCACCGACGGGGCAGCAGCGCCGGCCACCCAGGCCAATGCAAAGAGGCGCCGCAAACTCTCAGGTTCAGGACAGAGGGGCGGGAGCGGGGTTCGCGAGGACCATGCACCGCTGTCTTGTCCAACGTTCAGCGCGCCTTGGCTGCCGGACCGATCGGGAGGCCCGTATGGGTTCTAGAACACCGCTATTCGACGAGCACAAGCGGCTCGGTGCCAAAATGGTCCCGTTCGGCGGCTGGGATATGCCGCTGCACTATGGCTCCCAACTCGAAGAGCATCATGCAGTGCGGCGCGATGCCGGCATGTTCGATGTCTCGCACATGCAACCGGTCGACATCACCGGCGCCGACGCCAAGGCATTCCTCCAACATCTGCTCGCCAACGACGTGGCCAAGCTCAAGACACCGGGTAAGGCGCTCTATAGCTGCATGCTCAACGAGCGCGGCGGCGTCGTCGATGACCTCATCTGCTATTACCTCGGGCCCGATCGCTATCGCCCCGTCGTGAACGCCGCGACCGCCGACAAGGACATCGACTGGATGAAGCAGCAGTGCGGCGGCTTCAACGTCGGTATCGACCGTCGCGACGACCTTGCGATGATCGCGGTTCAGGGTCCAAACGCACGTATCAAGGCGACGCCACTCCTGCCCGAGGCTCTCCGCGGTCCGGCCACAGCGCTGAAGCCGTTCTTCGCCGCCGGGACGGGCAACTGGCTCGTGGGCCGCACCGGCTACACCGGCGAGGACGGTTTCGAGATCATCCTGCCGATCGAACGCAGCGTCGCCTTGTGGCAGCAACTGCTCGATGCCGGTGTCGCCGCCTGCGGACTCGGCGCCCGGGATACGCTGCGTCTGGAGGCCGGCATGAATCTCTACGGCCAGGACATGGATGACGACACCGGACCGCTCGAGAGCGGACTCGGCTGGACCGTCGCCTGGGAACCCGCGGAACGCGCCTTCATCGGCCGCGAGTCACTGGAAGCTCGGCGTGAACCGGCGGACCTGCAAGCCTTCGTCGGCCTACTGCTGACCGGACGCGGCGTGCTGCGCGATCATCAAAAGGTGTTGAGTAACGGTGTACCGGTCGGCGAAATCACGTCCGGGGGCTTCTCGCCGACGCTCGAGCGCTCCATCGCACTAGCCCGCGTGCAGCACGATATCGGCGTCGACTGCGACGTGGAGATTCGCGGAAAGCCGGTCGCCGCCCGTGTTGTCAAACCACCTTTCGTGCGTAACGGCAAGGCGCAAATCGAGATCTGAACTTTTTCACTTTTTGTCGTTCGTCACCCAGCGGACGATCGATAGCGGACCCCGACAGGAGGCCCCGACCATGAGCAACGTACCCGCGGACCTGAAATACACCGAAAGCCACGAATGGATCAAAGACAACGGCGACGGCACTGCAACGATCGGTATTTCCGAGCACGCGCAGGAGGCCTTGGGTGATCTGGTGTTCGTTGAACTCCCGGAGATGGGTAAGCAGTTCGCCGCCAAGGATGCCTGCGCCGTGGTTGAATCGGTCAAGGCGGCGTCCGACATCTATAGCCCTGTGGACGGGAAAGTGATCGAGGTCAACCAAACCCTGGAAGACGCGCCTGAGACCATCAACAGCGACGCCTACGGCGAGGGTTGGATCTTCAAGCTCAAGCTGGACGATGGAGCTCAACTCGCGGGGCTGCTCGACGCCGCGGGTTACGAACAGGTACTTGAGGACGAGGCGTAACGACCGCGAGGGCTGTTACGCGAACGCGGTTCCTGCTTCCACACACGCGGCGTTCCGATAGCCGCAAACTCCCAGGCACAGGCTGCACGTCGGGTAGAACAGCCCGATTGGCCACGAAACGGACCCGTTGATCAGATGCCTTTTATCCCTCACACCGACGACGACGTGGCGGCGATGCTCGCCGCCATCGGCGCCGACTCCATCGACGACCTGTTCGATGAGATACCCGCCGAACTCCGCGCCAAAGGATTGGACGGCATCCCCTCCGGACTCTCGGAGATGGAGATCGGCCGCCTGATGCAGGCTCGCGCCCGGATTGACGGCCAGCCGCTGTGCTTCATCGGCGCCGGCGCTTACGACCACCACATCCCAGCGGCGGTTTGGCAAATCACGACCCGAGGCGAATTCTACAGCGCCTATACCCCCTACCAGGCCGAGGCCAGCCAGGGCACGCTGCAGGTGCTCTACGAGTTCCAGTCGATGATGACCGCGCTGACCGGACTGGATGTGTCCAACGCCTCGCTCTACGACGGTGCCACAGCGCTGGCCGAGGCAGTGCTAATGGCTGTGCGAGCCAACCGCAAAGTCAGCAGCAAGCGCGTGCTGATGCCTCGCAGCGTGCATCCAGCCTATCGGCGCACGGTGCAAAGCATCGTCCGCAACCAGGGCATTGAATTGGTCGAGATCCCGTTCGACCGCGAGGGCGGGCACACGACAATCGAACTGCTGGAGGCTGCCGCCGGCGATGCGTTCTCAGCGCTGGCAATACCCCAACCAAATTTCTTCGGCGTGCTCGAAGACGTCGATGCACTGACCGACTGGGCGCACGACCATAACGCGCTGGCCATCGGCGTCGTCAATCCCGTGGCGCTGGCGCTTCTTGCACCGCCCGGCGACTGGGGCACGACCGGTGCCGATATGGCCTGCGGCGAGGGTCAGCCCCTGGGGATGCCGCTGGCCTCCGGCGGTCCTTACCTCGGCTTTCTATGCTGCCGAAAGACTTTGGTGCGGCAGTTACCCGGCCGTATTGCCGGCAAAACCTTGGACTTGGACGGCAAAGTCGGCTACACCTTGACGCTGCAGGCCCGCGAGCAGCACATCCGTCGTTCCAAGGCCACATCCAACATTTGTACCAACCAGGGACTCCTGGTCACCGCCGCCACGATCCACATGTCGATTCTCGGCGCCGAGGGTCTGGAGCGGGTTGCAGCCGCCTGCCATGCCAATACCAATGAGCTCGGCCGAACGCTGTGCGAGATCCCTGGCGTCGAGCCGCTGTTTGATCGGCCTACCTTCCACGAACAGGCCCTGCGCCTGCCTGCGCCCGCCGCCGACGTGCTGCGCTCACTGGCGGCCCAGAATGTGCTCGGCGGCTTCGATCTCGGACAGGAATACCCAGAGCTGGCCCCATCGATCCTGGTCTGCGCCACAGAGCTACGCACGACTGAGGACATGGACGCCTTCGCCACCAAGTTGGTTCGCGTCGTCGCGACACGCAGCCAGGCCGATTGCCCGGCGGAACCGGAATTCTAAACGAGCGCCGAACGCCCAAGGCGCGATCAGCATGCGGGATGACGGACGCCCAACTCCAACGCATGGCCAAAACAAGCTGCACTGCCACGAAACCGGCAGCCCGTGACGCAGAGTCGGACTTGCCTGGCAAGCAAACCCGGCAGAGCGACCTAGAGAGACTGACTAAATCACCAACCGGAGATACCCCATGGCCCAAACTGCACTGAAAGGCAACCCTGTCAAGCTGTCTGGCGACCTACCCGCGGTCGGCAGTTCCGCACCGGACTTCAAACTGGTCGACAAAGATCTCGGCGACAAGACACTCAAGGACTTCGCCGGCAAAAAGGTGTTGCTCAACATCGTGCCGAGCCTCGACACGCCAGTCTGCGCCACCTCCACTCGCAAGTTCAACGAGTCATTCGCCGGCCGCGACGACGCACTCTGTCTTGTGGTTTCCGCCGACCTACCCTTCGCCGCGGGACGTTTCTGCAGCGCCGAGGGGATCGAGAACGTGCATGTGCTGACCATGATGCGCTCGCGCAACTTCGGTAAGGACTATGGCGTCTTGATCGAGGACGGCCCACTGGCCGGCATCACCGCCCGCGCCATCGTCGTCATCGACGCCACCGGCAAGGTCGTCCATACCGAACTGGTCCCCGAGATTGGCCAGGAGCCGAACTACGACGCCGCGCTCAAGGCCCTGGGCTGACGGCGATTGGCCGGATCACCTAGGTCAGGGTGAGGAACGAACTCCACCGCGCACCCGGCCTGCCTGGTCCCACGCATTCGACTCGCTGCCCGGTTGATTCCTCAGCTCGGAAACGCGGGCGCACACCCTGCGCGACCCGCGACAACCACAGCACCTTGTCACGGCGCCTTTTTTGCGCGGCAGACCCAGTAACCCGACCACCCAATCCGCCATGCTGATTCACGAACAATCCCGCCCCGGCCGTCGCGCCACCGCACAGGCACCCTTAACGACCGCCGACACCAGCGATCTGCCAGCGGCATTTCGGCGCAAGCGCCGCGCCGCACTTCCGGAGGTCTCGGAATTGCAGGCGGTGCGGCACTACACGCGGCTGTCGCAGCAGAACTTTTGCATCGACACGCACTTCTACCCACTCGGTTCGTGCACGATGAAGTACAACCCGCGCGCCTGTAACAGCCTGGCATCGTTGCCGGGCTTCCTGGCGCGCCACCCGGCGGCCCCGGAAACCCACAGCCAGGGCATCATGGCCTGTCTGTTCGAGTTGCAGGATATGCTCAAGGTGGTTACCGGCATGCACTCGGTATCGCTGGCTCCGGCGGCTGGCTCCCAAGGCGAGCTCGCCGGCGTGAACATGATCCGCGCCTATCACGACGCGCGTGGAGATACCGGCCGCCGCGAAATCCTGGTGCCGGACGCCGCCCACGGCACCAATCCGGCCTCGGCCATCATGGCCGGATTCGACGTGCGTGAGATCCCCACCGGCGCCAACGGCGACGTGGACCTTGCCGCGCTGCGCGACGCCGTCGGCCCGCGGACCGCTGGCATCATGCTCACCAACCCGAGCACCGTCGGCGTATTCGACCGCAACATCCAAGCTATCGCCGAGATCGTGCACGAGGCCGGCGGCCTGCTCTATTATGACGGCGCCAACCTCAACGCCATCCTGGGCAAGGTACTTCCGGGCGACATGGGCTTCGACGTCATCCACATGAACCTGCACAAGACCTTCTCGACGCCCCACGGCGGCGGCGGTCCCGGTGCGGGCCCGGTAGGCGTCTCCGAACGCCTGGAACCCTATCTCCCGGTGCCGCTGGTGACAAAGGACGGCGACGATTATCACTGGCAGGTGGAACAGGACCGCCCCAACAGCATTGGCCGCATGACGGCCTTCGGCGGCAACATGGGCATCCTGCTGCGTGCCTACATCTACGCACGTATGCTCGGCGTCGAGGGCATGCGCAGGGTCTCCGAATACTCGACGCTGAACGCCAACTATCTGCAGGCACGACTGCGAGAGGCGGGTTTCCAGCTCGCCTATCCCGAGCGCCGAGCGAGCCACGAGTTCATCATTACCTTGAAAAACGAGGCGAAGGACCTGGGCGTCAACGCCATGGACGTCGCCAAGCGGCTGCTGGATTATGGTTTTCACGCGCCCACGACCTATTTTCCATTGCTTGTGCCGGAATGCCTGCTCATCGAACCCACGGAGTCCGAAAGCATCGAGGCCCTTGATGCCTTCGTCGAAGCCATGATCGCGATACGCAACGAGGCCCAGGAGCAACCCGAGATAGTAAAAGGCGCGCCACACCGAATGCCGGTGCGCCGGCTTGACGATGTGCGTGCGGCACGGCAACTCGATCTGGCGTGGAAGCCCGACCAAGCGGCGGCCGAGCTACGCTGAGAGGCCCGGACTCCGAGGCTATCGCGCAGTCACCAACGCCGGAAACCAGCCTGGGAACATGCCAAAGGACGAGAACGTGACGCATCAAAACGCCAAAGGCTGGGGCCGAATGGTCCGAGCATTCGGCTATTCGATGAAGGGACTCAGGGCCTGTTACAAGCACGAAGAGGCGTTCCGGCAGGAAGTCTTCCTGCTGATTCCGCTGCTGCCAATCGGCCTGTGGTTCGGCGAGACCCCGGTGGAACGTGCCTTGCTGGTCGGGAGTCTATGGATCGTCCCGACCGTCGAACTGCTCAACTCCGCCATCGAGGCCAATGTCGACCGGGTCGGACTCGAACGCCACGAGCTGTCCAAACGCGCGAAGGACATCGCCTCGGCAGCGGTCTTCACGAGCATCCTGTTCGTGATCGTGATTTGGGCCTTGATCCTGATACCGAAGTTGTCCTAGCGAAGCCGAACGCTGACCATTCACGGCCAAACTCTACTCAGCATCCGAACGCACGGCTTACGAGTATGTTTGTCTGCGGGGTTCCTCGATCGACCTGCGCGCCTTGCTAATGGCACCGGTGAGTGCAGCAGTCAACCGGCCACGCGTCTTTGGCTCGTCAGGATGTCAGCGCAAAGCGGATCGGCACCCACAGCAGCATCGCGCCTTGCAGCATCTCGCGTCTCCGAAATCCGTTAACCCGATCCTGGTGGCGCCTCGACGGTGGGCATTCGAAGCCTCATTCCGCGAGACACAATTCTCCCGTCAGCCTAGCAGGTACCCGTGCCCTGGTCGCGGAGGCGACGATTCGCCCGCCTGGACTCGGAGATGCGCCAAAACTAAGGCACAAGAGCTTGCAAGGTTCTTTGGGGCAAGACGGCGTAGTTCGCCAAGTCCAACACTCAGGCAAACGCTGCAAGCTTCTGATTTTATTGCATTAACCAAAACCAGTGGGACAGGTCCTCAGGTGTGTTGGTAGCTGGTGTGTCGGGCGAGGGCTGGTGGTGATGCTCGCGGGTATTCGTGACTTCCACGTTAGGCCGCACGCCGAGCGCGTCAGGGCATTCCAATCGGGTCGTCGATATCGTAGACCGCGCAGCACGAGCCGATGGTGCGCAAGAGCGGGTTGTGGATGAGAGCGGCATTTCTCCTGCTGTTGAGGCTCGGGCCGTCCGCGCAGTAGCCGCTCGGCTCCATCACGGAGCCCTTGCTGCCTCCGTAGGAGGTCGGCAGAGGCGGCATCGGGGCATGCCAGGTTCCGGGATGCGCCAATCCGAGTACGTGACCGATTTCGTGCGCTAGGAGGTTCCGGTTGACCGCACCAGTGGCGCCGTTCCCGCAGGCGCCGGAGCCAGTAGCGGGGATGTTGAGCTGCGAATCGACGGTCATGACATACGCCTGGGCCGTGCCGCCGAGTCCGACGTAGGCGCCCTGTCCATACAGGTTCGCGGGCGCGGGGTCTTTCGCAGGACGGGCCGGTCCGCGAACGTCCCAGGAGTCCGCGACGAAGACAGGAACGGCGCGCTTGTTCGGCTTGACGGACTGTGAGAACTGTCCTGCCTCCAGAAGCGAGTTGAGCACGAAGAAGTCGGCATCTCGGACCGCTTGCGGCGGGAGCACCTCGAGCTCCACGCAGACCTTGCCCCAGACCAGACGTGCAGCCTCATACAGGGGCTCGAAGCTCTTCCCGCTGATCTTCGAGACATCTTGCCAGGGCGGCGTAACACCTGGCTTGTGGGGATTGTCCGCCAGGTCCCGCACGCGATTGATCCCGTCCGGATCCAATGGATCTGGCCCTCGTGCGTCGACGAACACGGGCTGCAGTCTGAGCAGTCGCACGGATGCGTGGTGCTGGCAGAACAATGGAGGGTACTGGGTCCCCTCACCCTCCGTCCGAACGTGCAGCCCGCGAAGAACCGGGATCCGTTGGAGCCAGCCAGGGGCGAGTTCCACCGGCCGCAAGATTCTGAGGGACTCCAGGGGCCGCGAATGCGCTGCAGGGAGTCGGGGCGATAAATCGGTCTCGTCCTCGCTCGTCGTCAGGCCGCGAATCTCCACGTCGAGGCCGACGGGGCCCTCTCGGCCCACGGAGGGCCGCCCATGCCATCGCCCCTCAAAGAGCAAGTGAACGAGGCTGCGCTGCGGATCCGCCGTGCAGCCACCGTCCTCCGGTAGCGCAACGCCATCCGCCTGCATTTGCGCATGGATTAGCGCGGGCACCC
The DNA here is from genome assembly GCA_049670525.1 of Thiohalocapsa sp. GTDB lineage: Bacteria > Pseudomonadota > Gammaproteobacteria > Chromatiales > Chromatiaceae > Thiohalocapsa. The sequence continues at coordinate 7,952 of JBATTL010000666.1, forward strand.
TCGCGGTGAACGAGCCCGTCGCCGCGTCGTAGATCAGCTCGGACGCCTCCATGCTCTGCGGAAGGCTGGTGACGCTCAACAGGCCGCTGAGACCGCCCGGCACTTCGATCGAGGACGCGACCAGGTCCAGGCGGCGAAGGTAAAGCCTCGGGTGTTCGTTATCGGACGGAAGGGCTTCGATCTCCCATCGGACATCGAACGAGCACGGCGCCTCGTCATTTTCCAGAACAACGACACCGGCTCGGTCCTCCCAATCCGCGGCGATGAGCGAGCGCTGGGTTTCAGGGTGCTCCATGGGACCATACCTCCGATCGTTCCAGACCAAAAAACTCAGGGTAACAAACCCCTCGCAGGACGAGAAGGTCATCCGTTCACCTCGGACCCGGTGAGGAAGAGCCAGGAACGGATCGGCACCCCGATCCCCCTTTAGGAATGCGCGTACGGCGTCCCGAAGGGCAGCGCAGGCTGCGGACAACCTTAGGACAACCTTAGGTTAACCGGCCGCGGCGGCAGGCCCCAGATAGCGTCTCTCTGGTAGGACGCAGCCTGCTTTGCGCCAAATCTCCATCGAGCGGCGTGGCACGGCCTTAGACATGAGGGGTTCGCCAAAACAGCCGCCGTCCGGGCAAACTTGGAGCGCGACGCCATCCTCGTTGGGTCACGCGGTGCTTGACCCTGGAGCAGGCGCACGCCATCTTCACCTAACCGGGTCCTGCGCACGACCCCAGCACCATTCCCGACTTGAGTTGCCGAACATCATGAGCCAAACACCATCGGATGCGATCTTCGTGCCGCTTGCCATTGCGGTGCTCACCATCTCCGACAGCCGTTCGGAGGCCGACGACAAGTCCGGACGCGTGCTGTACGACAAGGCAGCCGCCGCCGGACATGAACTGGTCGCCAAGGAGATCGTCGTCGACGACGTCTACCAGATGCGTGCGGTCTTTTCCCGCTGGATCGCCGATCCGGGCATTCGTGTGATCGTCAGCACCGGCGGTACCGGGATCACCGGCCGCGACAGCACACCGGAGGCCATCACACCGCTGTTCGACAAGTCCATCGACGGTTTCGGCGAACTCTTCCGGCAGATTTCGTTTCAGGAGATCGGCGCATCCACGGTGCAGTCCCGCGCGCTTGCCGGGCTGGCGAACGGCACACTGATCTTCTGCTTGCCCGGCTCGTCCGGCGCCTGTCGGACCGCCTGGGACCAAATCGTTGGTCCTCAGCTCGACAGCCGGACCAAACCCTGCAACTTCGCTCAGCTAATCGCCCGCTTCGGCGAGCATTAATGCCAATGGCCGACGCGAACGATTGCCCGGCGGGTTCAGGCACCGCGCCGCTCAGCGTTGAGGCCGCGCTGCAACTGCTGCTGGAAAGCGCCCGGCCAATCTCCGGCATCGAGACGGTAAACACCTTCGTCGCGCGCAACAGGGTGCTCGCGGAGGCGCTGGTGAGCCCCGTCGACCTACCCTGCTGGGACAACAGCGCCATGGACGGCTACGCGGTCAACACCGGGTGCCTCGCGGCGCACCAAGGCCGGTTGCGGGTCGCTCAACGCATCCCAGCGGGCAGTTGCGGCGAACCATTAGCAGCAGGCACAGCCGCGCGTATCTTTACCGGCGCGCCGGTCCCGAACAATGCCGATGCCGTCGTGGTCCAGGAGATTTGCGAGCGCGACGGCGACTGGGTTGCCATTCCCCTGAATATAAAGCCGGGCGCCAACATCCGTCGCCGCGGCGAGGATGTGCATGCGAGCGACGCGGTGATTGGGGCAGGCACACGAATGAGTCCCCAGCATGTCGGACTCGCGGCTTCGGTCGGCGCGGAAGCGCTTTCGGTTCGGCGACGGCTGCGCGTCGCCATCCTTGCCAGCGGCGACGAGCTGGTCATGCCCGGAGAGCCTCTAGGGCCGGGGAGGATCTACAATTCCAATCGATTCGTCTACCACGCGCTGCTGGACGCCCTGGGTTGCGACCTGATTGACCTCGGCATCGTCGCCGACACGCTGGAAGCCACCGTCGACGCGCTGAGCGCCGCCGCTGAGCAAGCGGATCTGGTGTTGGCCAGCGGCGGCGTGTCGGTGGGCGAAGAGGATCATGTGCGCCCCGCCATGCAAGCGCTCGGTACTCTGGATCTCTGGCGCATCGCGATGCGGCCCGGGAAGCCGCTGGCATTTGGCCATATCGGGGAAACACCGTTCATCGGCAGTCCCGGCAACCCGGTATCCATGTTCGTGACTTTCTGCCTGTTCGTCCGGCCCTTTATCCTGCGCATGCAGGGTGTCGCCGGCGACTTGCTGCCGTTGATGCTGCCGGCTCGTGCCGGTTTTGACTGGCCCGCGCCGGACAAGCGCCGGGAATACCAGCGCGCGCGGCTTGAACGCGGCAGCACCGGTGAAACCCTGATACGGGTGTTCCAGAGCCGCTCGTCCGCCGCACTGACGTCGCTGACTTGGGCCAACGGCGTCGTCGTCATACCCGAAGGCCACACCATCACCGCCGGCGACGCGGTGGATTTCATCCCGTTCAGCGAGCTGATGACATGATCCAAATCCTTTACTTCGCCAGCCTGCGCGAACGCGTCGGCACCGGCGCCGAAGAACTGGCCCTGGACGACAGCCGCAGCGTCGCGGACGTCCTTGATCGGCTGCGGGCGCGCGGCGGCGTCTGGGCAGAAGCATTGGATCCCGACCAGAACTTGCTGGCCGCCGTCAATCAGGACATGGCGCGACCGGACGCGCCGCTCCAGGACGGCGACGAGCTTGCCTTCTTCCCGCCGGTCACCGGAGGCTGACTGCTGCCCGGTTCAGGCCGCTCGATGCCTGATCACTGGCGGCAATGCCGATCGGCCGGACAGACCAACGCTCCTGACCGAGTCCCGCGTCGGCACGTAAAGCCAGCCGCTCCAGCGTTGCGAGCGATGCCAGCAATGTGACCGGCCCGACGATGGAGACGCTGCCATCGTCTAGACTCTGTTGCGGAGCCCTGAGCACCGCTCTGGTCGCGTGCCGGTCCGCTGCCCAGGTCAGAATAACCAGTAACAGTGACGCACACCGGAATACGATCAGCAGAGAGGCCATCGCTCGTATCCCGCGCGGTATCGACCGGTGGACCGTCTCCAGCATGACCACACTCGTCGTTCATGATGCTACTAACCCAGGCCAAACTGTCCGCAAGACTCGTGTCCATCGCTCGGCCCGGCCAAGGCCGGGGGCGTCGATCCACATGAGCGGCCGCAGCGCCTCCCCCGCAAGGCTGGTTTTCTTCGGCAACTCCGACACCTATGCGCGCCAAGCAACTGCGTCCGCGAAACCCAACCCCTGCCACACCTGATACCGCTCGACGACAGCCCTCCATCGGTGCTCGGCGCCTTTGAACTGCGCGGCGAACTGGTGCCGCTTCTCAGCGTCGACGTCTGCCACGGGCGACCTGCCCGACAACCGGCGCTTGCTGCCCGTGTTTGATCCCCAGGCCCTCCTGCGGTCTATCTCTCTGACACTGGACGACATAGCGGGAGCATTTCACGCGCACATCCAAGCGCTAGCGGCCTCCCAGTAGCGGCCCAGTTAGCCGCCCAAAGCTTGCCCGGAAGTTGGCCCAAAACGGACTGCCCAGCGACGGTGATGGTCATAAGCGACCAAAACAGATCAGATGGCGCGAAAGAAGTCTGGTTTGCACCGGCCCATGACGCGCTCGCAGACCTCGAAACCTTCCCGGCTCCCCTCATCCAAGGTATTGCCCGCGCTGGTTGCGAAGGTACCGTCGGAACGGCAGTCGAATGCAACAGGTGATTTGAGGTTACTTGCCCAGCCGCATGCCTCGACCTATGACCGTTGCGCATGGGTCGCTGGACGCCGTCAGACGTGTAAATAGTTGATCGTAGAGCAAGCTCAACCCGCCCGTGGCCCAAGCGGCGCCGCCTTCAATCAACAGGCGGCCGGGGTCGATGGCAACCTCCGGCTCGCGAAGCGTTCCAGTGATGTAGATGAACTTGTCCGCGATTTCCAAGAGGTTGATCCCGAACCCCTTGCGTTTCGCGGTCTTGAAATGGAGCTGGATCTCATCGGTGCGCAGGTTCAGTGCCCCACTTCCAACCACATTCAGCGCCTCGGTTTGCAGTGCAAGCCCCTGGGTGCTGGTTGCGATACCGTCTGCAACGTCGAACTGCAAGACCGCGCATTCCAGGTTTTGGAACGGACGCCACTGGCTCGCCGGATTAATCGTATCCAGCAGCGTTAGAACGATCTCACCGAAGGGCAGATCCGCAGCCTTCTTGTTGAGCCGCCCGGCCCCCAACGCCAGTTCAACCCGTCCATTCGCGGACCCGAGTAGCGCCTGCAACGAATCTCCTAGGCCCTTAAGACGCACATCGATGGCGATCGGTAGGTTGGATAGCGCACTGGCATTCTCGTCCTCGATCAGCCATGCCAAATCGAGCTTCCCTTTGTGCCCTAAATCCAGCCGCCATTGGGTCGATGTCGGTCGAAGCACGACGGTCGCATTCAGACGTTCTTCGCCGGCCTTAGTCGAAAGATGCAGATATCCAGCGTCCAGTACGGCGTTCAGACTCGCGTCGTCAACGCCGAAGTCCCCAATCCGCACATGATCAGCGGTCAGGGTGACAGCGCCATCGAGGACATGCAGGTGTTCCAACGGCAATGACTCGGAAAGGCTTGCAGTGAAATCGGCTGGTCCGCCATCACCGTTCGCCAAGTAAGGGGTCAGGTCGATGGAATGCGAGCTAAGCGTCGCCGCCACCTGTGTATTGGCCCCAAAGCGTATCCGCAGATCTCCTCGAACGTCGTTGTCCCCAATGCTGGCCCTGAGTTCCTGAACGTCCAGGCGTCGGTCACCACCAGCGAGACGCGCCCTGACATCGAACGGCTGATCAGTCGGCAGCTCCAACCCAACCAGCGGTCCCAGCGCTGACAGACTCTGGCCGGCGGCCTTGGCGACGACCTTGCTGCCCTGCAAGTCATCAAGATCGGCAAGCCTACCCTTGACGCTGGCAGTCACTGCCGGGTGGTACGCGCTTAGGTCGATGCGGAGATTGCGGCCGGAGACCAGCGCGCTGAGGGGGCCGACATCGCCACGGACCTCGACCGCTTCGCCCTGCAGCTCGCCGCGTGCGGTGACCTTGATCTCCGGCCAAGGTTGGCCCTTGGCCAGCAGATCATAGAGTTGTCCACCGGTCAGATCGAGGCTGAGCGCCCGCTGTTCGACCCTGACGTCGGCCCGCAGCCTGACGGACTGCCCGGCCTTGACGGAGAGCTTTGGTTTGTGGACGCTGATCTCGGAGTCCTTGTCGCCTCGCTGACCACGCGGCCGGAATCTTGCACTGTCGGCTGTCAACTCGCCATGAAGGGCCTTGATCAACAGGGCGGGAGTCTCACCCTGCGCCTGCATGTTGAGCGCGACCGTCTTGACCGATCCCTCGGTTTCTGGGGGCTGCGATAGGAAAGAAAGCGCCTGCGGCAGCTCAATATCCTGGGCCGCCAGTGATAGAGCAATCGTCGGCGCGGTCCTGGTGATATCGACGGTCGCATGCCCCCTGAGCGCTGCCCCAGGCAACGAGACGCGGACGTGCTCCAACCGCAAGCGGCCGCGCTCGAGCAGCGCCCGGCCGTAAACGTCTCTAGCCTGCAGCCGATCGGCCGTGACCAAGTCGGCCTTCAGTGTCAGGTCTGCATCAAAGCGCTGCAGAGTGACGAATGGCAGCGGTGTCTCGACCCATGACTTGACGCCAGCAGGTCCAATGCCCCCGGTCTGAAAGGGCGTCAAGTCGATGAAACCTGATGCGAGCGTCGCATTGACGCGTGGCCTGGCGTCGAAGTAGATACGCGCATCCCCCGCGAGATCGCTGTCTCCACTGCTGATCTTTAGGTCCTGGAGGTATAGGCTTCGATCGCCGCCCTCCAGCAGGACGGCGAGTTCGAACGGCTGATCGTTCGACCAATCCTCACTGAGTAGCGGCTTCAGCGCCGACGAATTCGGGCCGGACGCATTGATGGCAACCTTGCTGTCGCGCAACTCGTCAAACCTGGCGACGGTGCCGGTTACGAAGGCGGTCGCCTCCCGATAGTTAGCGGTCAGATCGACCCCGAGGCCTCGACCCGCGAGCAGTGCGCTCAGCGGACCGAACTCGCCGCGGATCTCGGCGGGGTCCCCTTCGAGCTTTCCCGCCACCACGCATTGGATGCTCGGCCAGGACTGCCCCTTCGAGAAGAGATCGGACAGGGGGCCGCCGACAAGGTCGACGGTAAGTGCCTGTTGCCCGATGACGACATCGGCGCGGGATCGCACGGACGCTCCCGCGGCGACGGCGATCGTTGCTCCGCTGAGACGGAGCTCGGCGTCCTGAACCCTTGGCTCGCCACGCCTTCGGAGCTCCACTGCGCCGGCCGTCATCTCGGCACTGAGGGTCCCAATCAGCGCCGCGGGCGTGCGACCTTGCGCCTTCCCCACAAGCGAGACGGCTTGCATCCTGCCTTCGATCTTCGGCGCATCGGACAGGAACGAGAGCGCTTGGGGCAGCTGAACACGCTCAGCGTTGAGCGCGAGGTCGATCGAGAGTGGCTTTGCTGCCGCATCGACGGTCGCCCGTCCCATCACCGCCAGACCGGGAAGTGAGGCATGCAAGCCTTCGAGTCGGAGATGGCCGTCGTCGAGCAGCGCATGGCCCTGAATGTCCCTTACCTGGAGCCGACCGGCCGCAACGCGGCCGACCGTGAATACCAGGTCTGCATCGAAGGTCTCGAGAAAGGCGAGCGACAACGGGTGGTCGATCCATCCCGGACGCCCACCCCGGTCAGGCCCGTCGCTCTCCGGCGCGGACTGCTTCGGTGCGGGAGCGATTGAGGCATCCTCGTCCTCCGCAGAACGGGTCAAGTCAATCGTCGTCAGGCTGAGATTGCCGGTAATGCTCGACCGCGGGTTCTTGGATTCCAATCGCAAGCTGCCGTTCAGCGCAGTCTCCCCTGTCCCGCTATCGACCACACCCGATGGATCGCCGC
>JBATTL010000667.1:0-10969 GCA_049670525.1 Thiohalocapsa sp.
CTATTCCGCCTCGATGTGCCTTGCCAGACACCACGCGGGACGCACCCTGACGACCGTCCAACTGCTCTTTCTAGGATAACGCCTCGCGACCCCGGACGACCGAGTCCGCCCTCAGAATCCCAGGGGAGATCACCGATACGAACTGCCGCGGCGGGGCCTGCGGGACGATTTTCAGACGGTCGCCTGCAATGCTGTGGGCAATGCGGACAATCCGGACGGTTGGTCAGCCCGTGGCGCGCGCTAAGCCGATTTCGGTCCAATCATGGACGATCAGGTTAGCAACCCCGGCGGCGAACGCCGCCATCGGGGAATGGAATCACTGGGCAGGGATCTTGGCAGGAATCGGCATCATTCCGCCACGGACTGCGGAGTAGGCGGGACAACGGGCGTTGCACCCGCTTCGCCCTTGACCTTCTCACGAATACTCTGCACGACAAAATAGCTGACTGGGATCAGAAGGGTACCGATAACGGTCGCCGCGAGCATGCCACCGAACACGGCAGTGCCGAGCGCGACACGTGATCCCGCACCGGCGCCGGTCGCGACGACCAGCGGGATGATGCCGAGCAGAAAGGACAGCGCGGTCATCATGACCGCGCGGAACCGCAGCCGCGCGGCTTTAACCGCGGCATCGTAGATGCTTAAGCCTTCGTTCTCGCGCTGCTCCTTAGCGAACTCGACGATCAGGATTGCGTTCTTAGCCGCGAGCCCAATGAGCATGACCAAACCAATCTGGGTATAGAGGTTCACATCCAGCCCGGCGAGACCAACCGTGGTCAGCGCACCGAACACCGCCACCGGCACCGCGAGCAGGACCGCCAGTGGGACCGACCAGCTCTCGTACTGGGCAACCAGGAACAGGTAAACGAACAAAAGGGCAAGACCGAAGATGATCGGCGCCTGGCCTGCGGCCTTGATCTCCTGGTAGGACATGCTGGTCCACTCGTAGCCAAAGCCGCTCGGCAAGGTCTCCTCTGCGGTCTGCTCCATCGCCGCGATGGCCTGGCCGGAGCTGTAGCCCGGCGCCGGCCCGCCGGAGATGTCCGCGGAGCGGAACAGGTTATAGCGTGGCACGATCTGCGGACCGGTCCGGGTCTGTACGTCGGCAAGCGTGGCTACCGGGACCATGTCGCCGGTCTTGCTGCGCACATAGAGCCGGACGATATCGCTCGGCTGATTGCGGAAATCGCCTTCGGCCTGGGCCATGACCCGCCAAGTGCGACCGAACTTGTTGAAGTCGTTGATGTAGACGGAACCGAGCTGGGCCTGCAACGTGGTGAACAGCTCGCTCATCGGCACCTGAAGCGTCTCGACCTTGTCGCGATTCACGTCGAGATAAAGCATCGGCACGTCGGCGCGGAAGGTGCTGTAGGCGGAGCCGATGGCCGGGTTGGCGTTGGCCGCGACGATGAAGCCCCGCATCACCGAGGCAAACTCCTGGATGTCCCCGCCAGTGAAGTCTTGCAGCACAAAGCTGAACCCGCCGGAGTTGCCAAGGCCGGGGATGGCCGGCGGCACGAACGGGATGATATTGGCGTCGGCGGTCTCGGCGGCAATGCGCTCGGCGGCACCGACGATCGCGCGCAGCTGTGTCTCCGGCGCCTCACGTTCGCTCCAGGGATCAAGCACTGGGATGACCAATGCGCTGTTGGAGCCGAAGGCGCTGTTCAGCAGCGAGTAACCGGACACGGCAATGACGTTCGCAACGCCCGGGGTCGCTAGCAACTGCTCCTCCAATCGATTCAGCGCGGTCTCGGTTCGGCTCAGCGACGCGGCGTCCGGCAACTGTACCTCGATGAAGAAATAGCCTTGGTCCTCCTCCGGCAGGAAGCCGCCCGGCAGGCTACCGAACATCCAGACAGTTGCGCCGATGAGCCCGATGTACATCACCGAGATCAACAGGGCCCGGCGCACCGTAGTCTTGACCGCGACCGTATAGCCGCCAGTAAGCTTTCCGAAGAAGACGTTGAACCAGTTCAGCCACTTCAGCGGCTCCTGACCGCGCTTAAGCAGCACCGAGCACAGGGCCGGACTCAGCGTCAGCGCGTTGACGGAGCTGATCGCGACCGCCACCGAGATGGTCACTGCGAACTGCTGATAGATCTGACCCGTGATGCCGGGCATGAAGCCCACCGGCACGAACACGGCGAGCAGGACCAACGTCGTGGCGATGATGGCCCCGCCCACCTGGTCCATGGCCTTGGCGGTGGCCGCCTTGGGGTCGAGCCCCTCCTCATCCATTAGTCGCTGCACGTTCTCCACCACGATAATCGCGTCGTCGACGACGATACCGATGGCCAGGATGAGCGCGAACAGCACAATGGTGTTCAGCGTGAAGCCGAACGCGGCGAGCAGCGCGAAGGTGCCGATCAACGACACCGGAATGGCAATGCCGGGGATCAGGGTCGAGCGCCAGTCGCCGAGAAAGATAAACACTACCAGCACCACCAAAAGCACCGCGATGAAGAGCGTCTCCACCACCTCGGCGATGGACGCCTCGATGAAGTTGGTGGTGTCGTAGAGGACCGCGTACTCCAGGTCGTCCGGGAAGCGCGTGGACAGCTCCTTCAACGCCGCTTTGACGCCATCGGCGGTAGCCAGGGCGTTGGCGTCGGGTGTCTGGTAGACGGCGAGCACCACCGCCGGTTGGCCGTCGAGCTGGCCGTTCGCGGAGTAGGCCTGGGCTCCGAGCTCGACACGGGCCACGTCCTTGACGCGAATCGCCGAGCCGTCCGGCTCCATGCGGATGATGATGTTGCCGAATTCGTCCGGTTCACTGAGCCGGCCCTTGGTGGTGACGGTGTACTGGAACTGCTGGTCGGTGGGCGCCGGCGGCGCGCCGATCTGCCCCGCCGGGACCTGCACGTTCTGCTCGGCGACCGCGTTCTGGATGTCGGCGACACTGACGCCAAGCGATGTCATGCGGTCAGGCTGCAGCCAGAAGCGCATGCCGTAGTCCATCACGCCCAGAATCTCGGCCTTGCCGACGCCGTTGACGCGCCCCAGGGTATCCTTGACGTTGATGGTGGCGTAGTTGTTCAGGTACAGGCCGTCGAAGGTCTCGTCCGGCGAAAACAGGTTTACGATCAGCAGCATGTTGCTGGACTGCTTCTCGGTCTTTACGCCCTGGCGCTGGACCTCCTGCGGCAGCGACGGCATGGCCGTGGAGACCCGGTTCTGCACCTTCACCTGCGCCATGTCGGCATCGGTGCCGATGTCGAAGGTCACGGTCAGGTTGTAGCGGCCGTCGTTGTCGGACTTGCTGGACATGTAGATCATGCCCTCGACGCCGTTGATTTCCTGCTCGATGGGGGCGGCGACGGTCTGCTCGACCACATCGGCGCTGGCGCCGGCGTACTGGGTGGTCACGCTGACTGTCGGCGGCGTGATCTCCGGGAACTGCGCCACCGGCAGACTCATCAGCGCCAGCGCGCCGGCCAGCGAGATGACGATGGAGATGACGAAGGCGAACTTCGGCCGGGTAATAAAGAACTTGGAGATGGGCATCGGGCGGCTCCGGTAATGGCTTGGCGGGGCGCAGGCGGTTTATGCGTCTACCGTCTATTCGGCCTCGTCCTCGCTCTCCGGCTCGCCGCCCGATCGACCTTCAGCGGGTACTACAATCTCTCCCGCAGGTTCTTCTTGCGCCCCCGGGCATCCCCTTCGGCCGTCTCGGCATCGGCATTCGGATCATCGCCACCCGCCGGCTGATCACCATCCTCCGCCCTAACAGACGCCTCGGTCGCGTTGTCCATCGGGTCCGACGGCGCGGCGGTCAGTTCCGGCTTCACCTCGATACCCGGGCGCACCTTCTGAATGCCGTAGAGCACGATACGCTCCCCTGACTCAAGACCGTCATTTACCACAAGATTCGGTCCGAAACGCTGCCCCGTCTCGATGCGGCGCGCCTCAACCCTGTCCTCGTCATTAACCAACAACAGGTAGGCGCCGCCCTGATCTGTCAGCACCGCCGCCTGCGGGATCAGCACGCGGTCCACGGCTTCCTTGCGCTCGATGACGACGGTAACGAACTGCCCCGGCAGCAGCACTCGGTCGGGATTCGAGAACTCGGCGCGGACAGTCACTGTGCCGGTCTTCTCGTCCACCTTGTTGTCGAAGAAGTCGAACCGGCCCTGAGCCTCGTACAGGGTGCCGTCGGGCAGACGGATCAATGGCACATGCGAAAACTCATCGACCTGTTCACCCCGGCGTGTTGCTTCGAGGTCTTCCTGGACGAGCTCTAAATACCAGGTCTCGGCGATGCTGAAGGCGACCTTGATCGGGTCCATAAGATTGATCGTCGCCAGCACGCCGGACTCTGGGCCAATCAAATTGCCGACGTCGAGGGTAGCCAGGTCGATGCGCCCGGCAATGGGTGCGATGACCTCGGTGTAATTGACATTGAGCTGGGCCTTCTCGATATTCGCTTTGGCCGTCTGAACCGTGGCCTCCTCCACGAGCACCTCCGCCTCGGCCTCGTCCACCTTCTGCTGGCTGACATTCTTTGCCTTGGCCAGCTCCTTCTACCGGGCGAGGTCCACCTGGGCCCGGTTCAACGAGGCATTGGCGGCAGCCAGTTCCGCGTCGGCCTGGGCCAGAGTCGCCCAATACTGCTCCGGTTCGATCTTAAACAGCACCTGGCCCTGGTCGACCGTGCCACCCTCGTTGAACGTTCGCTCTTCCAGAAAGCCAGTTACTCGCGCCCGCAGCGCGACACTCTCCGCGGCGCGAGTCTTACCGACGAACTCGAAGAAAGGGTTGACCTTTTGCTCACTGACCTCGATGACGCCCACCGATGGCGCTTCAGCGGGCTGCTGTTCTTGCTCGCCGGAGAGACACCCGGACAACAGGAGCACAATACCGGTCAGGCCAAGGAGCGCAGCGACGGAGACGGGACGGCTGAGGTTGCTACGAACGGATAGGCTGCCGGTCCGGCACGCGTCGCGACTGGGCATTATTGGTGTTTTCCTTATTGCGGCGCGGCGTATTCTTGTCCCGGTAGGCTTCCAGGCGCCGTGACCAAGGTCGATAGGTCAGACCGGGAATGGTTTTTTCGTTGAAGGCTTCCGGCAACGATCGAATCAGTTCTTCCAACTCCGTGCGATCGACGTGACGCCCGTAGGATGCCTTTGCCGCCTCGATCGGAACCTCGACGTAGTAACGCTGATTCTCCGGCTCCGGCAACACCTGAAGCGTGTTGTCCCCGATATCGATGATACCGAGATAGTCGTCCTCGGAATGCAGACGGTCGAGCATCTGCTCGCAGATGTCCTTGGCGCTCATTGAAACGGCGCTGGTCGACGAGACGCACTCGCCTGAACGATTGATCAGATAAAAGACACGAAAGTGCATAGTGTGGCTGTCTCGAACCCCTCGCCGGACCGTTCGCACCGCAGCGAAACCATCACCGGCGTTCGGCTTGGACCTGCGCGCCTCGACGACGGCAGCGCGGATGCGCCGCGGCTAAACTGTGGCATCATAGCACCCCGCAGCCGCTGCGGATAATACGCAGAGGCTGGATCGATTTCGACCACTCTTGCCCAATTGCATGGCGGGCCGACTCAACAAAGCCATCCACGACTCCGGCCAGCAACGCGGCACGCACTCCGCCCTCATCCTTCATCCCGAAACGCAAAGGAGCTCCAGATGGGACTGCTCAAACTGAAGCTGCATTGGCAGATTTTGATTGCCCTTGGCCTCGCCGTCATCGTCGGATGGTTGGTGGGAACGGACAGCGCCATCTTCGGCGTGCATTTCGTCGCGATCTTCGACTTCTTCGGCCAGATGTTCCTGAACGCGCTGAAGATGTTGATCGTGCCCTTGATCGTCTCGTCGATCATCGTCGGCATCGCCGGCATCGGCGACTCCGACAACCTCGGCCGGCTCGGCGGCAAGACCATCGGCTACTACGCCCTGACCAGTTTCTTCGCCATCGTGGTCGGCCTTGTGGTCGTTAACCTGATTCAACCCGGTGTGGTCGAAGGCAGCGCCGAAGACGTGTTCGGCCTGAGCGCCGACGCCTCGGAGCTGCAGGAGAAATTCGCCGACAAGGGCGGCGATGACATCGTCGCAATCTTCCTGCGCATGATCCCAGCCAATGTCGTGGTAGCCGCGTACGCCGGGCAAATGCTCGGACTGATCTTTTTCAGTCTGCTCTACGGCTTCTTCATGACCCGCATCGCCGACCCTTACTCCGGCGCCCAGTACAATTTCTGGAATGGCATGTTCGAGATCATGATGAAGATCACCGATCTGATCATGAAGTTTGCGCCACTCGGCGTGTTTGCGCTCGTGGCGGAGACCGTCGCGACCACCGGTCTGGACGTCTTCGTGCCACTGGCCAAGTTTTTCTTCACCGTGGTCATCGCGCTTGGGATCCACTTCTTTGTCACGCTGCCGCTGCTGCTTCGGTTCCTCGGCAACGTAAGCCCCTTGCGCCACTATCGCGCCGTCAGTCCCGCACAGCTCACCGCGTTCTCCACCGCGTCGTCGTCGGCTACCTTGCCGATCACGATGGACTGTGTCGAGAAGAACGCCGGGGTCTCGAACAAGACAACCAGCTTCGTGTTGCCGCTCGGCGCCACGGTGAACATGGACGGCACCGCGCTCTATGAATGCGTCGCGGTCATGTTCATCGCCCAGGCCTATGGCGTGGAGATGACGCTGGCGACCCAGTTCACGGTGGTACTGCTGGCCCTGCTCACTTCCATCGGCGTCGCCGGTATCCCGGCCGCCAGCCTTGTGGCGATCGCTATCATTCTGAGCGCCGTGGGGCTGCCCTTGGAGGGGATCGGCCTGATCCTCGCCGTGGATCGCGTACTGGACATGATGCGCACCGCGGTGAACGTCACCAGCGATTCCTGCGGCGCCGTGATCATCGCGAAATCCGAGGGAGAGACGGGAATCCTGGAGGATCCAGTCTTGCGAACGGTCGAGGGCTAAGGCGATTGCCGGAAAATCTCGTACCGGGTGACACAGGATTGAGGTTCGCGGTTACGATCAATCACACGAAGACCTCATGCGATTGTACTGTGCTTCCTTGCCGGAGGATCACCGGCGCCGCTACGCGGCGGTCGAGGCGCTGAAGATCGGTCGCGGCGGGATCAGCTACGTTGCCGAGGTGTTGGGCATGAGTCGGCGGACGATCTACACCGGGATTCGCGAGCTTGATGCGATGCACGAAGACAACGGCTCGCCGCCACGGCGGCCCAGCGGCGACGCCGAGCGCATCCGTCACCCCGGAGGCGGTCGGCCGCGAGCGACCCAGCGTCAGGCCGGTTTGGAGCAAACCCTCGAGGACATCCTCGAGGTGCACAGTACCTGCAGCCCCACCGACCCGAGCGTCTCATGGACCGATCTCAAGCCGATGCAGTTGGCCGGTGAGCTGCTGCGGCGCGGCTTCGCGATCGGCCGCAAGTGCTCTGACAACTTTCGCGACATCAAGCATCACTTCATTCGCCATGATGACGTGCTCGGCGACTGGAACCAAGTCATCGATGCTCGCGGATTCGGTTGAAACAACGTAGTGCTTGTTTTGAATAGTTCCTGATCACCACCTGGCCCTCGGTAACGGAGTGCTACCATCTGCTGCTGACGCGGCTCGGTGGCGTGCGCAGAACAGTTTCATCGCCAGCCTGCGCCAGAGTGTCTGTGGCCTCTGCGCCATCGGCGATGAGTACCTGCCCCGCGCCGAAGCGTTGATGCAGGACAATTCCGACCTGCCCATGGACCTCACCGGTGCATTGCTCGTTATGCTCGCTGTGCACTTCGGGCGCGGGCGCATCCTCTCCACCGATGAAGCGGGACTGCCGGACCTATCGCTGGAGACGGCATGGGCCGTTCGAGAACCTGATCTGAACTGTTCACAGCGGCTAAGCCGACCTTTGTGCGCCTTCGGCTCGGCCCGAATCGCCAGCGCGAAACTCCGCGTCGCCCCATACGGGTTAGGCTATTGCTGATCCGACCGAGAGACCTCCGGGTCCGCACGGGTGCTGGCGCGGGCGGTAGCATTCCGCGCACAATCCGGATTTTTCCGCGCCCAAGATCCCCGCCGTGACGAGGAACGCCGTTGAAAACCTTGCCGCACCTTTTCGACAACAACCTTACCTGGGCCGAGGCAGTCAAGCGCGACGACCCGGAGTTTTTCAAGCGTCTCGCGCGACAGCAAGCCCCGCGCCTGCTGTGGATCGGCTGCGCCGACAGCCGGGTCCCCGCCAATGAGATAATCGGTCTGCAGCCGGGGGACGTCTTCGTGCACCGCAACATTGCCAATGTTGTCGTACATACGGACCTGAACTGCCTGTCGGTCATCCAGTACGCGGTGGAAGTGCTTCAGGTGGACCACATCATCGTCTGCGGCCATTACGGCTGCGGCGGCGTCAAGGCCGCGCTGGAGGCCCATGATCACGGACTCATCGACAACTGGCTGCGGCATATCCGCGACGTGGGCCGTTTCCATGCCGACGAGCTCGCGCAACTTGGTTCCGAGCGACGTTTGGATCGCCTATGCGAGCTCAACGTCACCGAGCAGGTGACCAACGTCTGCAACACCACCATCGTTAAGAATGCCTGGAAGCAAGGCCGCCGACTGATCGTGCACGGCTGGACCTACAGCATCCGCGACGGGATCCTGCGCCAGCAGGTGCCGGAGATCGACTCGCTCGAGTCATTGGCCGCGGCCCGCTGCGACGATGCCGGCTGGGTCGTCTCGGCGCCTGGCTGATCGCCGGCCCGGACGGTCATGGAAAAGGCCATGCCGAATCCGCAGTTGCAGTTGGCGCAGGAGTTTGTTCGCGCCACCAGCCAAAGCGTCTTCCTCACGGGCAAGGCCGGTACCGGCAAGACCACCTTTCTGCACACGCTGAAAGCAGACCTGCGCAAGCGTATGATCGTCACCGCCCCGACCGGCGTGGCGGCGATCAACGCCGGCGGCGTTACGATGCATTCCTTCTTTCAGCTGCCGTTTGGCCCCTTCGTACCCGGCAGCGATGCCGAGCGCCAAACCGCGGAGCGCCGGTTCAGCCGGCAGAAGCGCGACATCATCCAGAGCCTGGACCTGCTGGTCATCGATGAGATCAGCATGGTCCGCTGCGACCTGCTCGATGCGGTCGACTTCGTGCTGCGCCGCCAGCGCGGGTCCGATCGGCCCTTCGGTGGCGTCCAGCTACTAATGATCGGCGACCTCCATCAGCTTGCGCCCGTGGTGCCTGAGCAGGACTGGGCCATCTTGCGCGACTTCTACGACTCCGGGTACTTCTTCAGCAGCCGGGCGCTCGCGGCGACCGACCTGGTCCCAATCGCGCTCGAGCACATCTACCGGCAGTCCGACGCGGACTTCATCGAGCTGTTGAATCGCGTGCGCGACAACCGGCTGGACGACGCCACCCCGTAGCGGCTGAATTCCCGCTGCCTGCCGGGCTTCCCGGCGGACGATGCGGACGGCTACATCACCCTGACGACGCACAACCGCGGCGCCGATCGCATCAACGAGACGCGCTTGCGCGCCCTCGGCGCCAAGCCCCACAGCTTCGCGGCAGAAATCCAGGGCGACTACCCCAAGCACAGCTATCCGACCGCCGAGACCCTGACCCTCAAGCAAGGGGCACAGGTCATGTTCGTGCGCAACGATAGCGCTTCGGATAAGCGGTACTTCAATGGCAAGATCGGCACCGTCACGCACCTCGAGCGCGAGCGCATCGTCGTGCGCTGTCCTGCCAACGAGACCGAGCCCGAGACAACCATCGAGGTCGAGCCGGCCACCTGGGAGAATATCCGCTACAGCCTCGACAAAGAGACCAAGGCGATCTCCGAGGAGGTCATCGGCGAATTCATCCAATACCCGTTGCGCCTCGCCTGGGCCATCACCATCCACAAGAGCCAGGGGCTGACCTTCGAGCGGGCCATCATCGACGCCGCGGCGGCCTTCTCGCACGGGCAGGTCTACGTCGCCCTAAGCCGCTGCAAGACCTTCGAGGGCATGGTGCTCAGCGCGCCGATCCCCCGCCGGGCGGTCATGACCGATCGACAGGTCTCCCACTACGTCACCGAGGCCATCCGTCACCCCCCTACCCGCGACCAGCTCAATCACGCGCGCATCGCCTATCAACAAAGGCTGCTGCAGGAATGCTGGGATTTCGACGACCTCGGCGCCTGCCTGGGGCGGCTGCTCGCGGCCGTGCGCGACAACCAGCGCGTGATCGACGTACGCGGCGCGGCCGCGATGGACGCGCTGGAGCGACAGACGATCGACGAGTTCGTCACCGTCGGCAACAAGTTCCGCCGTCAACTCGCATCCCTTTACCGACAAGACCGGGCTCCGGAGGACGACGCCCACCTGCAAGAGCGCCTGCGCAAGGCGTCTGCCTATTTCACGGGAAAGCTACAGCAGGGACTGCTTCCGTGGCTCGACGCATTCGCGTTTGAGACCGACAACAAGGCGGTTCGCAAGACGCTCCGTCAGGCAGTCAACGAGCTCCGCAAGAGCCTGGCGATCAATACCGCCTGCATCGAGAGCTGCCGCGAGCGATTCTCGACGACTGCGTATCTCGGTGCAGTGGCAAAGGCCCGAATCCGCGCCGAGTCACGCGCGCCGCTGTCAGAGACAAGACTCGACCCGTCGTTCCCCGGCGATGCCGATGACCCCGAGTTGCTGATAGCACTCCGGCACTGGCGCGCCCGCAAGGCAGAAGAGGAAGACCGCCACGGCGTCACCCATTATCGCATCCTCACCCGAGCCGTTCTAAGACAGATTGCCGACCGCCTGCCGGATGGCCCGGAGTCTTTGGCCGCCGTCAAAGGCATCGGAAAGCGCACCGTCGAGCGCTACGGCGAGGAGATACTCGGCATCGTCTCCGACTATTGCACTCGCAACGGCATCGACACAGCGGCCGTTCCCCGTCCCGGACGGCAGCGCGAGGCCAAGGCAGTTGCGCAAGACACCGATACCCGCCTAATCAGCTATCGTCTGTAC
>JBATTL010000668.1:0-2257 GCA_049670525.1 Thiohalocapsa sp.
TAAATGGCGACCTTCAACGCTGGCTACGCGACGAACCGCCAAGGCCATTTCACCCGATCGGGTGCACGACGGCCGTTGAGACTCGCCCGTCTCGCTCGTTGCCGAAGGTTCAGGCCTTCACCCTGTCCCACCCATTACGGTGAGCGTTTGGCTACTATGCCGTCTGCTAATGGAATGGTCGCCCCTTTCTAAAACGGCATCGGAGTGCCAAAGTGGAAACGCGATGTAGTCCACCAAACGAAAGGAGCGACCGAGATGAAGCTTACGACGATTGGGATTGACCTGGCAAAGAACGTAATTCAAGTTCATGGTGTCGACGAACGAGGCAAGACCGGGCTTAGGAAGCCATTCAAGCGGAAGCAGGTGCTGCCATTCTTCGCTACCCTTCCTGCGTGTCTGATTGGGATGGAAGCTTGCGCCAGCGCGCACTACTGGGCGAGGAAACTGCAAGCGTTGGGGCACACCGTGAAGCTGATGGCGCCGCAATTCGTCAAACCGTACGTGAAGACGAACAAGAATGACGCCGCGGACGCGGAGGCGATCTGCGAAGCGGTGGGCCGGCCGACGATGCGCTTCGTGCCGATCAAGAATGGTGAGCAGCAGGCGGTACTGGCCTTGCATCGTGCCCGACAAGGCTTCGTCAAGGCGCGCACGGCACAGGGCAATCAGATTCGTGGGCTCTTGTCCGAATACGGGATCGTCATCCCGCAGGGAATCGGCCACATCGCCAAGCGCGTGCCGACGATCCTGGAGGACGGCGAGAACGATCTTCCCGGTGCGTTCCGCCAGTTGCTGCAGCGGCTCGGGCAGCACCTCAAGGAGCTCGACAGGCACGTGGGTGAACTGGAGGCACAGATCCAGCTCTGGCACCGGGATAACGAGGCGAGCAGGAAGTTGGCGCAGATTCCAGGCATTGGTCCAATCACGGCGAGCGCGCTGGTGGCCTCGATAGGTGATGCAAAGAGCTTCGCGAACGGACGTCAGCTGGGCGCATGGTTGGGATTGGTGCCCCGACAGCACTCGAGCGGTGGCAAGCCGACGCTGCTGGGCATCAGCAAGCGTGGCGACGCCTATCTGAGGACGCTGCTGATCCACGGCGCCCGGGCGGTGATTCGGGTGGCCGAGCGCAAGGTGGATCATGCCGAAAGCTGGCTTGCGCGGCTGATCCGTCGGCGCAACAAAAACGTGGCGGCCGTAGCCCTGGCGAACAAGAATGCCCGCATCGTCTGGGCGCTGCTGGCCCATGAGCGGCATTATAGTCCCGGCTATTTACCGTCGGCGGCATGAACCACACTGCGACGTCTTAGTGGAATCGTACAGGTTTAGTAGCGAAGGCACTCCACCGATTGCACAGGCAATCATGACGTGATGGCATGACAGGTCAGACCGGAGTCGGCAAAGCCCGCAGAAGTCAGAGCACCCACAAGTGCGTTCTGCTGATTGGGGCGCCGACTAGCAAATTCCATCAGGGACCGAGGCCAGGCCTCATTGAAAGTCCGGATGTATGGCTGCAATCTCGATCTTCTCGCCGTCATCGATTGAGCGCTTGGCAAACAGGGGCGACCATGTATGACTTCTATCCCATCACGTCAGGCGTTACCGCAAGACGCGCTGCCCGGGTCGCGGTAGGGTCCGGTGGTGATTCCAGCGCTTTCGCGCTGGGCCTCAGTTCGACTCCCATAGGCACACGCACCGCTTGCGGGACAGATCTCCCCGGATAAGAACATGAACTTTCATTGCACAACCGCCGCATTTACCCTATCCCCTGCACCTGGCGGGCTTCGTCACCTTGTGCTGACTCGCCCGGGGACCAAGCCTTCTATGCGGTTTCTGTCCGTCGGCTCGCACCTTATGCACTCGGGCTTCCTTCAGACATCTCCTCGCGGATTTGCCCTTGCCGTCGGCTAGTAGTTACATCCGTCCGCTTCGCGGACATCTCAGGTACTCCTACAAGGGGACTTTCACCCCATCAGTTCATGCCCATGCCGGGCGTACACAAACAAATACACCCGACCTCCTTCGTCAGCGGGTGATTTTAGCGTTATCCGTGCACGATGGGGTCGGCTTAGAGTCAAACGGTCATTTCTGCAGTCTCCGAAAACCATCGTTTTTTGGGAGATCACGAGCAGACCCCAGCCCTACCGCCCTCGGCCTCCCCGGCCACGCTCGCGTTCCCGCCGCGCTTCGGCCTCCCGCTCCAGTTGCGCCTGGCGCTCGGCGATGCGCCGCTCCTTCTCCTGGTTGGCCAGATTGCGCA
>JBATTL010000669.1:0-6855 GCA_049670525.1 Thiohalocapsa sp.
GTCCTGCACCGTGGGAATGCCCAGGCGGCGCGTCCCGCCGCCCGGCTTGGCCATGTCCACCGCGCGCACCGCCGCCGGGCGGTAGTCGCCCCGAAGGAGCTTCTCCCGAATCACCGGCCAGTGGCACTTGAGGTGGGCCTCGGTCTCGGCGATCCCTTTGCCGTCGACCCCGCCGGACCCGGCGTTGGCTTTCACCCCCGCCCAGGCCCGTTCCATATTGGCGGTGTCAAGCACCGCCTCCAGACTGATCTCGACCCTGTTGCTCATTGAACCCCTTCTTGCGTCTGTGCTCGCGATCACGGTTGACTTGATGTGCGCGGACCTCCCCCATGCGGGAATCCACCCGTTCGGTTCGGCTCGCCGTCTCGGTAGCTGCCGCAGTTGCAACGCCGAGTGCGTGTCGCCCATCTGCTCGCCTTCCGGACCGGTTGCAGACTGTGGTCCTTTCGTGACTCTTCGGCCCTTCGCTCCTCCCGACTTTCACCGGGCATCAACGCTACTATGGCCTCTGCTGACTTCTGGACCGCTCTCGCGGACCAGATCTCCCCGAGTAAGAACATGTACTTTCGACCCGTGCCGTCAGGCTCTACCGGATACGTCTTTCGGTGACGGTTGGATTTCGCGTTCCCTAGCACGCTCATCGCCCGCATCCGGCCTCTCTGCCTGTTCGTGTTCCTACGCTCGTG
This sequence comes from Thiohalocapsa sp., assembly GCA_049670525.1. GTDB lineage: Bacteria > Pseudomonadota > Gammaproteobacteria > Chromatiales > Chromatiaceae > Thiohalocapsa. The sequence continues at coordinate 687 of JBATTL010000669.1, forward strand.
TCTTGGCTACGCCCTGCTTTCAGCTTGGCCTCACGGCGTCCACCTTGGGTTTCGCTACGCTTCTCGCCACTTTTCGCGGTTACCTCCTTTCAGGTAACAAGTACATGCCCATGTCGGGCACACGAGGATGGGGTCAGGAGGATGGGGTCACCATTTAGCTGACCCCGCTCAATAGGCGACGAAAGATTCTCGCGGTTGTGCGCGATGATCTCGGTCAATAGTCCACGCAACACTGCGTTGTGCGTGCGACGCGCCGTCGGTCGGTAAGTGTCAAGGTAGTTGTCGCACCAATCACGTCGCTTCTGTGTCGGAGTTGGCCTTGCCACGAGGCGGTTTCCCTGGATTGAGCAAGGCCGAAGCGGGTGGCGTCCAATCGCGAGTGGCTCCGGACCAACATGCCGAGTTGTCTTCTCTGGCGGCGTGATAGAGCGCGTCGCGCCGTGCCAGCAAGTCGACATCCTCGCCGCGATGGCGTTGTGCCGGGGTGACGAACCTCAGCGCGCTGTGCCGGTGCACATGGTTGTACGAGGCCACGAACTGCTCGACCCAGCGGCGCGCCGCCTCGACGCCGTCGAACGGGTCCGAGGGAAAGTCCGGGCGACCCTTGACGGTGTTGAACAGCGACTTCGAATAGGGATTGTCGTTGCTCACTGCCGGGCGGCTGAAGGACGGCACGACGCCCAAACGCTGGAACATCACCAGCATGGTGGCACCCTTCATCGGCGAGCCGTTGTCCGAGTGCGGACTCCCGCGGGTAGACCCCCCAGCCGAGATCTTGCGGCTGTAGACATCCATGTGGAGAATGGGGTCTTGCTTTGCCACATCCGGCGCCAAGGCTCCAGGGTTTCATTGGTTCCAGGGTTAGGTCTCCCATTGGAAACCCGATCGATCGACGATCAGGCTGCCCGATTAGCCGCTTGCCCCATCGATCGGCGCGCCGCCGGCAGCCTCCCGGTCGACGACCGAATCCTCGCCGATCGCGCGCACCGCGTGCAGCCAGGCGTCTCCTTCGGTGAGGATGAGCAACTGATCGCTTAACTCACAACAGGTAAGCCACCGTCTTTGGCGGTGGACTCCTCAAGGCTCTGCCGTTCCGGCGTGCTGAGGGGAAGTCGATGATCTCCCTCCCGTTAGCCAAACTGGAGAGAGATCATCGTGAGAGAATGGCAGAGCCAGTCCTACGTGAGATGGTACTGCAATTATCACATCGTGTTTGTGCCGAAGTACCGCCGTCGCTCGATCTACGGGTGGTTGCGCCGGCAGATCGGAGGGATTCTGGAAAAGCACTGGAACGGCGCAAAACTGCTGGACGCTCAAACCATGCTGGAATGGGCAAAGAGCATGACCTGGAAAGGTATCCACCCCGTCGTGGAATCGACTCGCCAAGTCTACGAGAAAGGCATCTCCCTCTCCAAACAGGCCATGCAAGCGGTGGAGGCCCGATTGGAACGGAATCCAGCGCTGCCGAAATGGGATAGCTTGATTCGGCCCGCTTGCTTGGTATGAGATTCTTCGGAAATCGCCTAAGTCGCGTAATCGTCGTTGGTCGGATGTCCACGTACTTGTGTTGAATCGCCCTCTCCTTGTCCTAGCCATGATGTCGGCCTGCCTGTTGCTGGCCTTGGCGCTTTACTGGCCGGGGATCCAGGGCGGTGGATTTCATCTCGACGACCACGGAAACCTCTCCGTGCTCGGCCAACTTGGCGGCGTAGATTCCTGGAAGAGTCTGTCGGTTTACCTGCAGTCTGGCGTCTCCGGCCCCACTGGGCGGCCGCTTTCCCTGCTGTCCTTCCTCGTCGACGGGCGCGATTGGCCAACCGATGCGCAGCCGTTCTTGCGCACCAATGTGCTCTTGCACGGCTTCAATGGCTTCTTGGTCTTTCTGACCTGCTGGCAACTGCTCAGGCGCGCCGCTGATCCACGCCTTGGCGCTCAGGCAGTCCCCATCGCGGCAGCCGCGACCTCGTTGTGGTTAGTCCACCCCTACTGGGTCTCTACGGTGCTCTACGTCGTGCAGCGCATGACGATGCTGTCAACGTTCTTCTGTCTGGCAGGACTCGCGCTCTACCTCAAGGGACGCGACTTGACACAAACCGCAGCGACGCGCGGCCTTGGCTGGTGGATGATGGGCGTCGCGGTGTTCGGGGGAACTGGGCTTGGCGTCTTGGCGAAGGAGAATGCGGCGTTGCTTCCGCTGCTGATCCTTGTTTTGGAGTGGATGGGAGTGCGTCCGCTGTGGCGGCCGCGCTCGTCGACCCGCCTCGAGCGCTTGGGCTTCCTCACCCTGCTTTTGTTGCCAACCCTGGCGTTGTTGGCCTATCTCGCCAGCATGTTGGATGCCGAACGGTTGCTCGCGACGGACGTTAGACGGGTCTTCAGTCCCTATCAGCGTTTGATCACGCAGCCGAGCATTCTGCTCGAGTATCTCGGTGACTTGCTTCTTCCTCGACTGGGTTATGCGGGGCTCTACCATGACCAAGAGCCGTTCGCCCTGGGGCTATTGAGGCCCCCGAGTACCCTCCTCAGCGTGCTCGCGATCGTTGCACTGATTATCGCCGCTTTCGGGTTGCGCCGTCGTCTGCCGCTGTTCGGTCTGGCGATCTTGTTCTTCTTTGCAGGGCACCTAATTGAGTCCAGCGCTATCATGCTGGAGCTCAAGTTCGAGCATCGCAACTACTTGCCGGCGACGCTGCTCTTCTTGCCCATCGCTGCGGCGATCCTATCGTTGCAGCGCAAATTGGCCGTACCCGTTTTCGTGATGCTGGTCGGCCTGCTCGGGTTCTTCACATTCACTTCGGCTGCGCAATGGGGGCGCCCGCTGGAACTCGCCCACTACTGGGCGCAACGCAACCCGGACTCCGATCGTGCGCAAGTAGCGGCCGCCGCAGCGCTAAACAGTGTCGGCGCCCGTGCGGAGGCTTTGAATTTGCTGCGGCAAGCAGTTGTTCGCCGTCCTGACGCGCCTGCGCTTCGAATCAGCTTTGCAAGCCTTCTGCAAGCCGCGGGCCAGTCGGATGCCGCCGCCACCCAGGTGAAGGCGACGGTCGCGTCGATAGCAAACGGCTCTTTCGATTTTCACGCGCCCGATTTGCTCGGTACCTTGCTCAACGCCTACGCGGAGCAGGCCGACACCGCGCTGTCCCGGGCAGAGTTGTCAGCGATCATCGACGCCTTCGAATTACGACCCGAATATGCACAATCGGCGGCACGGCGAGCGGGCTATGCTCGTGCCCGCGCGCGTCTCGAACTGAGCGACAACAATCTCGCCGCAGCGTGCCCGCACCTCTTCGACCTGCAGGAGGGAAAGCCTTCCATCGCGACCGACCTCGGGATCGCCGTCCTGCTGGAGGACTACGGTCATTTAGCCGATGCGCGGCTGTTCCTCGACGCGGCTCAGGCGGAGCTAGAGGCCGGCGATGCGCGAGGGTTGCGCTTTCCGCTTTCGTGGTACGCAACCCAAATGGAACGGCTTTCAAGTAAGCTAGCCGCACGGAACCCCCAGGGTAGCTTGGACAAAACGACTTGCGAGCAGTAGCAATTGTCGCTCTCTCGAGTAGCCGCCCGCAAGTGAAGTCTTCTCCAACGACATCCATCGACTCCGCATGGTGCTGATAGCGATCGCGGTATTCTATAGACGCGTATGAACGTAGCTCAGTTCAACGTGCGATCACTTTCGTCTCGTGTGCAGTGGGATTGACGAGTTCAGTAAACTCGTCAAGCCGATCCAGCCAAATCTGACGCTCACGGCGGCCACTTGATGCTGCGCCGCGCACTTCAATAAGGAACTGGGCGAGCCTTTCATCTTCGCCATTGTTTTGCATGCCTGACGCTGCATAAAGGGCGACATCGATGTTCGGGCGAGTTCGAAACGACTCGGTTAACGCGTCAATGGCATGATCCAAATCGTCCGAGAGCGCCAACGCCAAACCCTTGGCCGCAAGCAATCGGGACCGATCGGTAATAACAGGGATGCGAGTGTCTAGCGATCAATCCGTGTATGCGCTGGACTACTCTCGTCTCCTGAACGCGGTCATGGGTCGGAGACACAGCCGCGCTCATTCTTTCGACAAGCGGCTTTCCAACTGCTCGCGGGTTTCCAGAAAACGATTGTCGGTATCCTGCTCCTTCACCTTTTGCAGAGGTTCGACAGCGAGATCCGGTCGGCCGGCAGCGATCGCCACGGCGGCGTAATTGAGTGAATGCTGCAGGTTCTTGGGCTCGGCTTCGATGGCGGCGTTCAAATAGTCCAGCGCCTGGGTCCCATCCTGACTTCTGGCCGCGAACTGACCCGCGGAGGCGAACAAAGCACCGCGCTTTCGGGCGCTCAGTTTTGAATTCGCCGCCAACGCGGCGATCAAGTCGTGAATCTCGTCGATCGGGCGTGGACAGTCCTGGGTGGGTAGGCATTCCAGCAATGCCGAAAAGGCACCGGTGGTGAAAGGCGCGACCGGGCCCTGTGGAAGGCGCTCAAGAAGGTCCGCAACCACCCTCGGGTCGGTCGGCTGATCTGCGATGCTGTCGATGTGCAGCACCGTGGCCAGTTCGCCTGCTGCAAAGTATGGGTTCAGTTCCGCGGCGCGCAAGAAATAGCGTCTTGCATCGGCATGGACTGCCGCTTGCGAGGCCGACACGTCGGCATCGTGGCGCCCCATCCACAGTACCCATCCCATTTCGTGCTGCCAGCGACTGGATTCGGGATGGTCCGTGACCCCGGCCAAGGCGAGTTGGTACGGATGGCTCCACGCGTTCGCCCGCATGGTCGTGAGGCCAGCGTACAGGGCGATCAAAGCGACCATCACGGCCACACCCAGCTTTCGAGGCGCCGCGTTCGGCCGCCAGCCGACGATTAGTGTCGTCATGGCCAGCAGAATACCAAAGCCGGGCAGGTAGTTACGATGCTCGTGCGTGATCTCGAGGGCAATCACGCTGGATTCCAGCAAATGGCCGCAGAGGAAAAGCAGAATGCCGAACGCGGCCAATGGCCAGCGCCTGCGTCCGAGCACCGCGGCGATGGCGAGTGCGGTCAGGCTGATTAAGGCGGGGAGGGTTGTCCAGGGTTGTGTCAGTCCGGTGGACAGTGGGATGTCGTCGTGAAACAGGCTCAAGTCTGCGGGACGCGGCACCACGAGGAGCTTCAGGTACAGCCAGAGCACGCGCGGCTCGGTGAGTGTACGTTCCACCATGGAGAACGGCCGCGTCGCATAGCCGCCCTGCAACCAGTGCGGGTGCGTCAACAAGAACCAGGCCGCGAGCAGCGCCGGCAAACCTACAATGACGACGAACAACAGAATCAGCATCCATCGGTTACGTCGGCTGGGCGTCGCAAAACCGAACAGCAGCCATTCGATCAGGAACAGATAGCCTGGCAACAGGATGCCAATCTCTTTGCTGGCAAAGGCCAAGGGTGTGGCTACGATTGCCGCAGTGAGCATCATCAACCAACCCCCGCGCGCGCCACGGTCCAAGCGCAAGCGTCCGATGGTATAGAGCAGCATACCGGTCAGGCAGAACAGCGCCGACAACGACGTCATGCGCTGGATGACATAGAGCACGCTAGTTAGGTTGATCGGATGCAGCAGCAAAGCGGCGCTGACCAGGAGCGCGACCCAGTCGGCGCGGTTGGCGTGCTCACCGGCGCGCGGTCCGGTCCGTGGCGTTCGCAGCAGCAGCCTTACCAGGGCGAACATCAGTACGCCATTGACCAAGTGAATGGCCAAATTGGTGATCTTGTAGGGTAGTGGGTCGAGCCCGCCCGACGCATGGTTGAGGGCTATCGTGAGCATGCTCAGCGGGCGTTTGAACAGTCCGTGACCGTAGGAGAGAGCGGCCGCGGCGATTCCGTCTGGCGACAGATCGTCGATTTGAACCGCGGCATTTCGGGTGATGTTGAACTGGTCGTCGAAGGTGAAGGTGCCTTGGAGTCCAGGCAGATAGCACAACACCGTGACCAGCGGGATCAGACCCAAGGTGGCCAGGATTGCGAACGAGGGCGATCGTGTGCGTGCGTGGGGCAGGGTCGCCGGGTTCATTGCGCCTCCCGGTGCGGATCGCGTTGGCGTAGGCGTCGATCCGCTGTGGCTGCCGGGTTGCTTGCCTCGGGCCAGTAATCGAGCGACGCTTGGACGGCCGCGCGAAAGGCCTCTTCGCGCCCCTGCTGTTGTGCGATCTG
>JBATTL010000670.1:0-2038 GCA_049670525.1 Thiohalocapsa sp.
GGCCTGCGCGGCATTCATGTAGAGACCGAGGGTCGTCTGTTTGCGTTCGGGAACCTGCTGTTCTTCGGGCGCAGAGAGGATCGTTGTAGAAGCGAGTAGGAAGGTCGCTGCAACGCCACTCGAAAGCCACCTTGGATTCATCATCGACTCCTCTCATTGATCGGGGCGCAAGTCCGGGCCCAATTCGGCATTCAGTGCGTTGCGGCGGCGTCACGCGGCCCCTCAACATCACTGTGTGTGTCATGTCGAAGTCGACCGGCTGGACGGACATCTTCACGAACGCGCCGAGATCGACGGCAGCGTAGGACTCTAACACGGTGCTTGTCGCCGAAATGGACATATCAAGACACGCAATGGGCATTTCCGGACAGAAACGCCTAGAATGCCGAACGAGATAAAGCAGTGGACACGCCGTAACCATGGCCCGACGCAGAGCAGAACCCACGCACCCGGAAACCGAGCTGCGTATCGGCGCCACCATGGCACTGCCGGCAGTTCTCCGGAGCCTGGGGGCCAATCCGGCTGAGGTACTGGCCGGGGCAGGGTTCGACCTCAGCCTGTTCGATGATCCTGACAATCGGATTTCCTACGCGGCGCGCAGCCGTCTGCTGGCGTACTGTGTCGACTGCACCGGCTGCCAGCATCTGGGTCTGCTGGTCGGCCAGCAGGCCGGTCTGCATTCCCTAGGGTTGATGGGCCTGCTGGTGAAATACTCGCCAGACGTGGGGACGGCCCTCAAGAGTCTCGTGCGCTTTCTGCATCTCCACGTCCGCGGCGCGGTGGCGCACCTGGAGATGGACGGTGATCTGGCGATTCTGAGGTACGAGATCTATCAATCCGGCACGGTGGCGACCGATCAGATCGGGGACGGTGCAGTTGCCGCCATGTTCAACATCCTGCGCACGCTGTGCGGCCCAGACTGGAAGCCGACCGAGGTCCGGTTCGCTCACCGCGAGCCGGAGGACGTCCGTCCCTTTCGCAGTTTTTTCGGGGCTCCGTTGTTCTTCGACACCGCGCTGAACGCGGTGGTGTTCCCAGCCGACTGGTTGAATCACCCCTTGCCAGGGGCCGATCCCGAGCTACGCCGCTTGCTGCAGGCGCAGATCGATGCGCTCGAGGCCGAATACGGCGACGACTTGCGTGGGCAGGTTCAACGCGTGTTGCGGACGGCACTGCTGATGGATCAGGCCAGGTCGGACCAGGTCGCGAAGCTCTTCTCGATACACAGCCGCACGCTCAGCCGTCGTTTGAATGCCTGCGGCACGAGCTTTCAAGAACTCCTGGACGAGGGGCGCTTTGAGATCGCCCGGCAGTTGCTCGAAGACACCCGGATGAAGGTGCACCAAATCGCCGAGACACTCGACTACGCCGACGCGAGTGCGTTCACGCGCGCATTCCGGCGCTGGAGCGGTATCACGCCTGGCAAATGGCGGAAGAATCACAAGGCTGCTAGATCGCGCAGGAAGTAATGTACTGGCGCGCATGTGGGAAAATGCGATTCAGGAAACGTCCGAACGCTTGGTAACAAATTCGAGGTCCGCTTAACGTCGTTTAGCGGTCGCCCGCGGCGAACGGGTGAGTGTCCGCAGTTGGCCGATTGCGGATGCGACAATAGCCCAGTTCAACCCATGATTTCGCTTCCTCGCATCCAGCAGTCGCGGCGGCGGAGGTATCCGGAAACGCTGTCGCGGATTATTCTGAGACATTCTGGTGGGAAGACCTGAGCGCCAACAATCCGGCTCAAGTCCCACAAAAGGTCTGGCGCACCACCTCGTGCGGTTCGGGAGGGCGTCGAAACGGCACGCTGTCGGGGAGATCCTCCCAGGGCGATGCGAGGACCTGCAACAAATCCTCCAGTGGATCGAGGTCGCCTTTGACCGCGGCCTCAAGTACCGCCTCGACGCGGTGGTTGCGTGGGATCACGGCGGGGTTGGCCCGTCGCATTCGGGCGGCGACAACGGTGGGATCTGCCGCCTCGCTGGCGAGGCGCTCGCGCCAGCGGCCCAGCCAGTCGTCGGCAGCGGGCTTGGCGCTGAGC
>JBATTL010000671.1:0-5689 GCA_049670525.1 Thiohalocapsa sp.
AGGCCGCCCTGCTCGACGACCAGCGGGGCGCCCATCCCCTTGAGCAAATCCAACCCTGCGTCAGCGCGGCGGATATCCTGCACCTGCGCGAAGCCGTGAGCGAAGTACGGGTCAGCGAGCCGATCCGGCGCTATATCGTCGGCCTGGTGGGCGCAACGCGGGCCGCTGAAGGTGTTGCACTCGGGGCGAGTCCGAGGGCATCGCTGACGCTGATGAAGATAGGTCAGGCGCTTGCGCTATTCGACGGTTGCGATTACCTCGCGCCGGAGCCGGTCCGCGAGGCGGCAGTGCCGGTTATTGCTCACCGCCTGGGGCTCGAATCCGAGGCACGTTACTCCGGCCGCAGCGCCGAGGATATCGTGCGGGACTGCCTGCAGCAGGTGCCGGTACCGGATTGATTAGATTCTGATTGGGCGGCGTCTTAAGCGGCGGCTGCGGGCAAAACAGAAGGGTTCCAACCCCAACTCGAGCCCATTGGCGACACCCCGCACTGGACGATTCTCTGTCCTTGCCAATCAGCAGGCGGAGATGTGGCTGCCGGTGCGAGACGGAAGGCCGGCACCACGACAAGTCTGTTGGTGTGAGATTCGACAGAAATCGCCTTCATCAGAGCCTGCGGCGCCGTTACACACATAGGAAACCGGTGATGAGCGAATCGACCGCGGTGGCCACCACATTGGTCACGCTGCACGTGGCTATTCAGGTCGCGTTGATCGTGCGCATCCTGCTGCGGCCGCATCGCGATCCAGCGTCGCGCATTGCATGGGTCGTGGTCGTCGTTGCACTACCCGTGGTCGGCATCATTGCCTATCTACTCCTCGGAGAGGTCAACATCGGCCGAGGTCGCGTCGACCGGATGCGCGAAGTACTCGAACAGATGCCGCCCGTCAGTGCCGCACCCGGGGCGGACGCGCCCGCTTTAGTGCCCGAGATTCCGGAACGCCACGCCCATCTGTTCCGGGTTGGGCACTCGATTAGCGGGTTCGAGCCGATCGGCGGCAACCGCGCCCAATTGCCACCGGACTCTGATGCCGTCATTGACTCCCTCGTGGCGGATATCGATGCTGCACGGGATCACGTGCACCTACTGTTCTACATCTGGCTGCCGGACAATAACGGTTGCAAAGTCGCCTCGGCAATGATGCGCGCTGCCGCGCGCGGCGTCACCTGCCGTGCCATGGCCGACGACTTGGGCTCCCGCCTCATGATTCACTCCGAGCATTGGAGTGCCATGGGGAAAAGCGGTGTCCGCCTCGCCCGCGCACTGCGTATTGGCAACCCGCTTCTGCGCGCCCTCGGTGGGCGCATCGATCTCCGAAACCATCGCAAGATCGTGGTCATCGACGATTGGATCACCTACTGTGGCAGTCAGAACTGCGCGGACCCGGAATTTGTCATAAAGGCTAAGTACGCGCCTTGGGTTGACGCAATGATCCGCTTCGAGGGGCCCATCGCCCGCCAGAATCAGCACCTGTTCGCGGGCGACTGGATGGCCCAAGTGGACGACGATATCGACGAGCTGCTGCGGCGCCCGATGCCACCAACGACCTCGGGCCTACCCGCACAGGTGGTCGGCACCGGGCCCACCGTGCGCTACTCGGCAATGCCCGAGATGTTTGAGTCCCTGATCTACAGCGCCCGCCGGGAGCTGACGATCACGTCGCCTTACTATGTCCCGGTCGAATCGATGCAGGCAGCCCTGTGTGCCAGTGCCCGGCGCGGTGTCGACACCAAGATCGTGTTTCCCGCGCGCAACGACAGCTGGATCGTCTCCGCCGCCAGCCGCAGCTACTACGCCGACCTGCTCACCGCCGGCGTGCGCATCTTCGAATACGTCGGTGGTCTGCTGCACACCAAGTCCTTGACCCTGGATGGCGAGATCACGCTAATCGGCTCGGCCAATATGGATCGGCGCAGTTTTGAGCTGAACTACGAAAACAACATCCTACTCTACGATGCGGACCTGACCGCCACCGTGCGCGAGCGCCAGCAGAGCTATATCGACAGCGCCATCGCCGTCGAGCCACACCGGGTGAGCGATTGGAGCTGGCAGCGCAGACTTTGGAACAACGCCGTCGCGATGCTCGGACCAGTGCTCTAAGGTACGAGGCACAGCTGATTGCGCCGCAGTTCGTACAATCTCGGACACGACGGGCCGAGGGTCAGTAGGGAGGCGCATAAGAAATCAGCCACACCACGGTTGGAGCGGCAGGCACGTTGGCGTCCAAGTAGCCTGTGAGCAAGGGCGTCGGCGCGGCTCGCGCCACTGCAACACAGGCCACGGCGCGGGTGCAGTATGCGGCGAGCCCGTTCGAAGAGCTGCACAAACGACGTCGGTTGCCAGCCTGCCGCAAGTGGTGACGAGACGACGCTGTCGGAGTTAGCATATCAGGCTGTCTGATCTGTCGGTTTCGACACCAAGAAGAGGGGCGCTTAGCATCAATTTCGACCATTTAAGCTGAATAATTAAGCAGATATTTCGCCAGGAGAGGGGTTTGTGAAAGATTTAACGTGGGACAGCGTGCTGAGTGTGCAGGTCGATGAGATCGACGAAGACCACCGTCGGCTTGTGGGACTATTCAATACGCTCAACCATTCGGTTAAAAACGGCGATGCGGCGAACTACGTCGAGGCGGTGTTGGAAGAGCTGATTAGCTGCACCGCCAGGCACTTCAGGCACGAGGAGCGGTTAATGCTGAAGTCTGGCTGCGAGGGCTTTGAGGAACACAAAGTAGAGCACCGGGACTTAATCGAAAGCGCCGAGGCGTTGCAGCGGAAGCACGTAAGCGAGGGCAAACCGCTCTCAGGCGAAGATATCAAGTTCCTAGAGCACTGGTTAACCGGGCATATTCTGACCGCCGACATGGAGCTGGACGCTTATCTTTGCGCCAAGATTTAGGAGGGCACCGCGATATAGGAGGGATCGCTCGAGGAAGCGCGGAGAAATTCAGCGCCCCCGAGCAGAGTATCGTCGCAAGCAATGGTCAGCTGGTGCGCCTTGTCATGACGCCGAGCTGACTTGAGAAAGCGCCTCCTGCATCGCCTTCAAGACGACTGTTCTTGCATCCCGGTCGTTCACCTCGGGGATTTCCCACCCCAGGATCCGGCAGTACTTTCCGACAAGATGCACCATGTCGTGAGCGATTTCGTCACGGTATCGCGCGATGTCAAGTTGTTCCAGATCGGACATTCTATGCTCCTATTACACAGGGAATGGGCGTACGTTCGAGTACGCCGGTAACGAGTATCCTAAGACAGCGCAGTTGGACGGTCCCCAGGGTGCGTCCAGCCTGGTGTTTAGCAAGGCGCAATGAGGCGGAGGTTGTTCCGCCCCAACGAGGTGAACGCAGCCCAATTGGAAAGGCGCCGCGCGAGGCGTGCGCTGGGGGCCGTAGCGGACTTCTCCCATTGGGTGAGCCTTGCCATTTGCGCTAAGTCTCTGGGCTGCATGAACTTGTCTCGACCTGCTAAGCCGATTTCTGTCAAATCTCATACCATCTGATTTGTCTTGACGCCCGCCTTCATTGTCGCACCCGCAGTCGCATAGGCTGGCTATGCTCCTGCCGGCGCTCCTTGAAGGCGAACCTCAATCCTGCGTCATCTGGTACGAGAATTTCCGGCAATCGCCCATGCGGTCAACTGCTCTTTACCGGGATTTAGGTCGTAACGATTCCGGAACCGAGGCGAACGTATTTATTCCTCGCCGAAGCTTTCTCGCAGTTTGGCCTCCTGCTCGTTCGTCAGGTTGGATTTGATCAGCTTGCCGATTTGGCCCTTGAGTTCGTCCTCGACCTTGTCCAGCGTCACTTGTCCTGTGAGCAAGAACAGGCCCGATGTCCCTTCCGTGATCTGATCACGAACGGACTTGATGAAATCGTCGTCGATACCGTAGTCGCCAAAATGGCCGGCCAAAGCCCCCATCGCCGCACCCACGGCGAGACCAAAGAACGGGACAAAAAACAGCAGCCCGAACAGCGTGCCCCAAAACGCGCCGTTGAGTGCCCCTTCCCCGGTCAGGTTCGTGGCTTGCCTTGTCTTGGGCTTTTTCTTGCCTTGCGGCCATTCAACGACGGCGGCATCGGAAATCTCAATCAGGTGCTGCTTTTGCAGGCCTTGCAGCTTGGTCAGGTCATCACTCGCGCCAGTAACGGAGTCGAACTTCCAAACGGTTAGGGTCGCCATGGGATCATCTCGAAGTAATGGATCGTACGGGGGGGATTGCGGTGCCGAAGAGCACCCGGGTTTTGCCCGATCCGCTGAAACCTTAGCGCGTGCCTATTGCTTTCATCAACCCCGGTCTGAAGGCGCATCGAAGCTGAAGATCCGGTTCCGATCGCCTTTGATGCTGATGACGATCCAACCTTGCTTCTACGCCTCGTCGTGCAGCGCCTGGGTGAATGTGCCGACCTTAGTAGCCGGTAGCCCGCGCGCCGGCCCGTAAGCATACTCGCGCTCGGCGTCATCGTGCAGCAGACTCTCCCGGCGACATCGGGAGTGGTCGGCCGATCCGACCCGATACACCACATCCCCTGGGTGGTGGTCCGTTGTGCGGCGTCCAGCAACGCTGCCTGATCCGCTCGCCGGCGGTTGGCTGGTTAGGCGCCCTGGCCTTCAGCGCCGCGGCCTGGCAGGTGGCCGCGCGCGATGACTGGATCGGCTGGTGCGCTCATGCCGGGCAGGCTAACCTCAGCCGGGTGGTGGCCAACAGCCGGTTTCTGCTGTTACCCAGCATCAAGGTGCCCAATCAACGCCGACCGACTGGTGCGCGCCAGTCGCACCGCGCAGCGCCAGGTCCGGCGTCGAGGACGATGAAGCCCAGCCGCTGTGGGACGTCATGGCCGAGCAACCAGTGTTGGGCGGTAGTACGCTGCACATCCCCAGCCGCGGTGGCCATCCCGGCGCGACAGTGTTGCGGCGCGGGCTCAATCGCCTCACGGATATCACCGAAACCTGCGCGATCTTCTATCCTTCGATCCCGGATTGGGCAGTGAGGCCTGTGTGGGGGATGGACAGGCCGCTTGGTGGACGGAGCGAGGGCTGATTCCTCACAGGGTTTCTGTGGTTGGTTCCGGCGTTTTCGGGTTCTGGGCGTATACTACACCCCGTTGGACGGGGCTAGGCGAGTGGCAAAACGCGTAACTGGTTGAAGTTAGAGGCATTGGGCCGGCCTGCAAAGCCGTCCACGCCGGTTCGATTCCGACCTCAGCCTCCATCTTCACGCTTCTCCTAGATCCGCTGATCGAGTCGGGTTGCGTCGTTGCACCGCTTCAATGCATCCGCCCGCCCGGGTGGTGAAATTGGTAGACACAAGGGACTTAAAATCCCTCGGCTTTGGCCATGCCGGTTCGATTCCGGCCCCGGGCACCATTTAAAAATAATGGCTTAGCGTGATTTTGAGGTGACACCGTCCCCGGTAGTTTTCCGCAGGGGAACCCTGGGGGAACTTTCGGCACACTTTCGACGGTCGCGCGTCCTTGCGGAAGCTGCGCCTAGCCCCCTCGCCAACGTCGCCGACCAGGTGCCCCGCACCAGCCAACAGAGCCCGCACCCCAGGGCAATCGTATCAGATTGTTACGATATACTTTTAGACTAAGTTCGAAGAAAATACTACAATCCACTGAAATTGATCATTTTGTGGAGTTGTGGCATGTGCGAGAAAGATGCGACCCCTGGCGAGCGATCGCTAGTC
>JBATTL010000672.1:0-2593 GCA_049670525.1 Thiohalocapsa sp.
GGATGAAGCCCTCGACGAACTCCGGGGTCTGGAGCAAGGCATAGCGCTTGCGCACGGACTCCGAGAGGTCCTGGTAGAGATCGCCGAGGAAACGGGTATCCCAGTCCGGGTCGGTGAAGTCGTGAACGATCTCGCCGGTCTCCGGATCGAGCCGTTGAAAGAAGTCGATGAGCTGTTTGGCGCCGTCCGCCGACAAGGGCAGCTGCCAGAGGGGATTGTGGGCATGATCCAGCAACTCGCCCATCGCCGGCAGTTGCTCCAGCTCTCTGAATAGATCCTGCAGGTACTCCCGCTCGGCGTGGGTGGGGTGGTCGTTGAAATAGACGGTCAGGCGATCCTTGGCCTGTTGCAGCCGGCTCTGCTTGTGACCAGCTGCCGGTCCGGCGATCAGCGGCGCGTCCAGCAGCTCGTTGTCTTCCAGAAACCGCACAAAGACGCAGGTGAGAATCCAGGCGACGGCGGCCTGGGTGACCTGCGCCTCCCGCCAGGCGACAAAGTGCTCCGCGGTGCGGTTGGCGTCCTTGGCTTTGACGTACTCCCCCTTCAAGTGCGCAATCAGCTCCGGTTGGGACTCGGTGTAGGCGAGGATGTCTTGCTCGATCTTGGGCAGCAGGGCCTGGAGATCCTTGAGCAGTTGTTGGCGATGGATCATGTAGGGGTCTTTCCGTTGAACTGTGCGGTAGCGCTGGTCTGTGTTCCGGTGGATGCGATAAGCCAGGCACTGGGAATGCGTGCGAACTCTTTGCTGCCGGCGCCGCTGGGTATGGTGATGCCGTCTATGATCGCGCCGGCTGTGGTGGTCTCGTTGGCGATCAGAAGCACCAGGGCATGTACTCGTTGCCCGCTCAGCAGATGCGAGCGCAGCTCGCTGAGCCAGCCGTCGACGAGATTGTAGCGGGCGATGAGTCCGGGGTCGGTGAGCAGCACTGGACCGTCGGCGACCTTGACCTCGTCGGCCATTGCGGGCAGCGCTCTGCGCACCATCCCTTGCAGCCGAGACCAATCCAGGCTGCTGTGGTCGGCGGCGTCGGCCTTTAGCACGACCTGCCAGTTGGGTGGATTCGCCATCCCATCACACAGCAAGTGCAGGTGACGCAGCAGCAGCTCGTCGAAGCTGATGGCCTCGAAATCGAATGTGTCGGTTAGCTTATCCTTGGCCTTCTGCCACTGCCTGGGACGTACCGACAGCGCCAGAAACCGTGCCGAGTCGATGCTGTTTCGCACGGTTTGCGTGAATTGGTCGATCTCTCGTTGGGCGGAAGCATCGCCGTCTTCATGCAGCGTGTAGTGAACGCTGGCTCGGGTCGGGGATACGAGGCTGGTCAGCCCCGCCTGGGGCAGGCGATAGGCGCCGCGTTTGCCACCGCGCTCGAAGTTGCCATCCCAGGAGAAACCCAGCTCGAGCGTCTGCATCAAGTTGTCGAGTCGCGGGCGCCCTGGTAGCGGCTGCGCTTCGGGATAGCGGCCCTGGATGCGCTCATGCACCTCCGACACCGAGAGCGCCCCGGTTCCCAGCAAGGCGCCCTGGGCCAGTTCGATGCTGCGCTCCGCGGGCATGCCCCTGGGATAGAACTCGGCGCGACTGGAGAGTGCCGCCCCCTGAGACGCGGCAACCGCCAGGCGCAGCAGGCGGTGGTTGCTCAGCTGATGACTCAACTGGGAAAAGGAGTCCGGGGCGGTCACAGCGCGGATGCGTTCCAACGCCCGCACCGGAGACAGCAGGGGTTGCTGCTCGGCGCATTCGTCCGCCAGTTGGCCGAGGGCCTCGGCGTAGTCCGCCAGCTCCTCGCCCCGGCCTTGGGTATTGTCCGCGATGAGGATGCGTTTGCCGCAGCGGCGCAGAATCCATCGTGACTCCTGTCGGACAAGCTCGGTCTCGACCGCAGCACGCACCACGGCCTGAGCCCAGCGTTCCCGCAACGGCGAGAGTTGCACCGATCCCCGGCGCAGCAGAACGATTTCTGCCAGTTCCATGGCGGTCACCACGCCGCCTTGATCCGCAAGCAGCTTGGTGATGTCGTTGCGCAACTGGGTGATGAATTTGTTCTTGCTCCATTGCGCCAACACGCGCGTCTGGAGGTCACGGGCCTCCCCGGAGTCCATACCGATCTCTGCGCCGAGGCTGACCAGGGTGGGCCAATGGACGTTGTGACTGCCCTTGGGCCTGTCGCTGTCGTGGCGGCCCAGGTAGTCATTCAAGAAGCTGTGACGGCCCTGATCGGTCGCCTTGGTCACCTTGGGCATGATGCCGCGAAACAGCTGATCGACACTGACGTGCAGACCATCACCGTTGACTCGCGGCACATCGGCGGGTTGGCCGCCCAGGCGCGACTGCAACTGTGCGATCAGATCCGAAAGTTCACGCCGCGTCTGTGTACCGACACCGGTCATGCGCACCAGCTCGTTGCGGGGCAGTCGAATCAGCGCATCCACGGTGTTGATGCCAAGGCGGCTCAGGGTATCCAGGGCCTGGGCCGAAAGGGGTAGCAGGCCAATCTGGGTATCCAGTTGCGCCTCGCTGACAAGACAACGCGGGGTTGCCGTGGCTTCGTCGGGGTGATCGGTCGTCTCTTTTTGCGCTTGCAGGAAGATC
>JBATTL010000673.1:0-2069 GCA_049670525.1 Thiohalocapsa sp.
GCCAAGCAGATGAAGCGCCCGCGACCGACCCCGCCAGCCTGCGGACGCGGGACCCGGCCACCCGCCCGCGCTACATCATCGACGACGTCAAGGTCCGCACCGCCATCGAGCGCTCCCAGTACCTCAACGCCAAGGGCAAGCTGGTCACGGAGGATTACCGCGTGCTGCTGCGCGATGAGATCAAGCACACCCTGCGTCGGGAGTTCGCATCCCTGAACGCATTCCTGCGCCGCTGGAGCGGCGCCGAGCGCAAGCAGGCTGTGCTCGATGAACTCGCCGACCACGGGCTACCGGTTGAAGTGCTGCGTGAGGCCGTACCCAATGGCGCATCCTTAGACGTCTTCGACCTGGTCGCGCACATCGCCTTCGATCAACCGCCCTTAAGCCGCCGGGAACGGGCCGATCAAGTCCGCAAGCGCAACGTCTTCGGCAACTACGGCGCCGAGGCCCGCGCCGTGCTCGAAGCCCTGCTGGACAAGTACGCGGACCACGGCATCGCCGATATCGAGGATCCGAAGGTCCTGGAACTGCCGCCCTTCGACCGTCTCGGCAGCAAGACCCGCATCCGCCGCGGCATCTTCGGCGGCCCCGAGCAGTTCTCCGCGGCACTCACCGAGCTGGAACGGCAGCTCTACCAGGACAGCGCCTGAGAACGCTTGAAGAATCTTGGGCAGCGAAGCCGCCCCGACTGGGCTTTACAATAACGCCTGATTCGCTGACTATCTGATTATCTGCTGCCCAAAATTGCCCCCTGGCAGTCGCCCATCGCCCAACACCTCGGAACCAGCAGCCCGGAGCAAGCCAGATGGAACAAGTCAACGTTACCCAAGCCGCCCGACAACTGTCCGACCTGCTGAACCGGGTCGCCTACCAGGGCGCCAGTTTCGAACTCACCCGAGGCGGACGCCGCATCGCCCGGCTGGTACCCGCCGGACCGCCGAAGCGCGTCAAGGTCTCGGAGCTGAACGACATCTTTGCCCGGATCCCGAAGCTCGGCGACGATGCCGATGCCTTCGAGCGCGATATCGCCGATGCGCAATCCGCCATCGTGCCGGATCGCGACCCCTGGGAAGATTGATCTCTCCGGCTCGGTACCCAGCCAGCATCGGTCCCGCTCGGGCCATCGCTCCACGGCATCCGCGAGGCAGAGACCGATGGGCCTAATCATCGACACCGGCGTGTTGATCCGCGTCGAGCGCAGCACTAGCGCGGCGTTGGATTTCTCACCCTGGCAGCACTATGGCGATGCTGCCATCAGCGCCGTCACCGCATCGGAATTGCTGGTGGGCGTGCATCGATCATCACCGCAGAGCCGGCGCATCCGTCGCTCCGCGTCGGTAGAAGCCATGCTTTCCGCCTTGCCCATCCTGGACGTCACCTTAGAGGTCGCTCGCGTGCACGCCGAGCTGGTTGCCGCCATGCGTCAGCGCGGTCTCACCCTGGGCGCCAATGACGCCTACATCGCCGCCACCGCGTTCGCCAGCGGCCACGCCTTGCTGACCACCGACCTCGACGACTTCAGACGCGTCCCCGGGCTGGAAGTCCTGCCATTTGACCAGCCGGCCTCCGAAACCGGCACCACCGATCCAACCCCATGAACCTCAGCACCACCATCAAATCCATTCAGGACATCATGCGCAAGGACGACGGCGTCGACGGCGACGCCCAGCGCATCGGCCAGCTCTCCTGGATGCTGTTCCTGAAGATCTTCGACCAGTGCGAAGACGGCTGGCAGGACGACGCCGAGACACAAGGCCGCACCTACCGCTCCGTGATCCCGGAGGACTGCCGCTGGCGCAACTGGGCCAGCTACAAGAATGACAAGCCCCAGACCTCGGCCGACGACATGATCGGCCACGTCAACAACACCGTCTTCCCCAGACTCAAGGAGCTGCCGCTCATTGGCAACCCCGCCGCCAAGGTGGTGCGCGAGGTCTTCGTCGACGCCAACAACTATATGAAGACCGGCACCCTGATGTTGGGCGTCATCGAAAAGCTCGAAGAGGCGATCGACTTCCACGACCTCAAGGCCCGCGGCCAGCTCGGCGACATCTACGAGCAGGTCCTCA
>JBATTL010000674.1:0-1892 GCA_049670525.1 Thiohalocapsa sp.
CCGCCACGCCGGCCCCGGCCAGTCCCGCCGGAAACAGCGCATCCGGCTTGACGCCATGGATCGCCCCGGCAATCCAGACCCAGGGGGTGAACTGGACCTGCGCCAGCTGCGCGTACACCCAGGACGCGCTCGGAATGAGGGCAAGCAGTCCGATGAGCACCGCCGCTGCGATGCCCCACCAGGTTCCCGCCGTGGCCCGCCGCCTCATGCAGCTTCCCCGCCGCGCGGCAGGAAGTGGATCTCGGTGACCTGCTTGCGCTCCATCTGGATGATGACATCGACCAGATTGGTGACCAGGCCGCGGATGTCATCGCGCGTCAGGCCGGCGCCGGCACTGGACTGGCGCAGCATCAGCATCAGCTGCTCGATGGCCGCGCTGGCGCTGTTGGCGTGGATGGTGGTGAGCGATCCGGGGTGCCCGGAGTTCACATTGCGCAGGTAGTAGTAGGCCTCCGCGTCGCGCAGCTCGGCGAGCATGATGCGGTCTGGCTTCATGCGCAGGCAGGACACCAGCAGCTCCTTGGCCGTCACCGGGGAGATTCCCGAGCCGTCGCGGCTGTAAAAGAGGCGCACGACGTTGGGTTGCGCGAAGACCAGCTCGTAGGCGTCCTCGATGGCGATCAGGCGCTCATGGTCCGGTATCTCGGCGATCATGGCCTTGGACAGGGTCGTCTTGCCCGATCCCGTGGCGCCGGAGATCACCACGTTCAGGCGATGGCCGACCAGCGCGCGGATGATGTGCGTGATGCCGAGCTGTCCTTGCTCGCGCCACCCCATCAGGTGCCGGCGCGCCGCTTCACGATGATCGGCCGCGCTGCCCTGTCCCTGCACCACGGGCTCGAAGGCTCCGCCCGCTTCCAGCTCATCGAGCGTGAACGTCCGCGCCGAGGGCCGGCGGATGGTGATCGAGGGCTGCTCCGCTGCCGGTGGCAGGACGATCTGGATGCGCTCCCCGCTGGGCAGGTGGCCGGTCAGGATCGGTGAGCGCTCGTCGATCTTCCCCTCCATGGACGAGGCGACGGCCTTGGAGAAGGCGCGCAACCAGTTGTTGGTTAGATTCTCGGCGGGCATCCGCTCCCAGCCGCTGGTGCTCTCGACGAACAGCAGGCCGGGGCCGTTGATGCAAACATCCGTGACGTCGTCCCGCGCCAGGATCGGCAGAATCGGGCCGAGCATATCGTTGACGAGGACGTGGCTGTTGCTAGCGGACATCGCTTGTGTCCAGCTGGTAGACGGAGGACAGGTCCAGGTCGCGCGCAACGAAGATGTTGACGCGCTCGCCCTGGTTCTTGTGCAGGGTCGGTTTTATGCGCGCCATCTCGTTGAGCACCGGACCGAGCGTGTCTTCGGGGACGCTCTCGATAGAGCGCGCGCTCTCGCTGGTCAGCTCGTCGCGCAGGTAGCTTTGGGTGCCGAAGCTGACGACGGACATCAGCATCGGAATGCCCACGCGCTCCCAGTAATGGTTGTTGATGTGCCCGCCGACGCCGGCCTCGCCGAGGGGACCGGTGCCCGGCGAGTCGATGTCGATCACCACCCCCTCCGGGGTGCGTATCGACGACCAGATCATGTAGATGCGCCGCTTGCCGTAGGTCAGGGTCGCCGTTTTGTACTCGCCCATGGCCTGGGAGCCGCGGTCAAGCAGGACGACGCTGTTGTCAGCGCCATAGATGTCCTGGGGCACCGTGCAGGAGACCAGGCCCGTCTGCCCGCTCTGGATCGCGGTGTTGAGGATGCAGCCGATCTGCGAGCCCTTGGGGATGGTGAATGTCAGGTCCTGGTAGCGGGTTGCAACCGATGCCTGCGTCTTGGTCACGGTCAGGTCCATCGTGGACGCGGTCTGGCGCGCGGCGGCGGCTTCCGCGTCGGGCGGCGCCGGCCCGGCATCGACA
>JBATTL010000675.1:0-9507 GCA_049670525.1 Thiohalocapsa sp.
GCGACCTTCGTATCGCTCGGTGCCGGTCTCGTCTTCGGGCTGCTGCCCGCGCGACGCGCGGCGCGGCTCGATCCAGTGGTCGCCCTGTCCGGGCGCTGATCCAGATGCGCACACGCGACCTGGCCGCCTACACATTCGGTGCCGTCCGTGCCCAGCATGGCCGTAGCCTGCTGACGGTGACCGGCATCGCCATCGGTGTCGCGGCGGTGGTGCTGTTGACGGCCATCGGCGAGGGCATTCACCGCTTTGTGCTCGCGGAGTTCACCCAGTTCGGCACTAACCTTATCGCGGTGTCGCCGGGAAAGACAAGCACCATGGGCATGTCCGGTGCCATGGTCTCCAATGTGCGCCCGCTGAGTCTGGCCGATGCCCGCGCGTTGGAGCAGGTGCCGGATGTTGAGGCGGTGGTGCCTGTGGTGCAGGGCAATGCCGCTGTCGAGGGAGGCGGACGCAGTCGGCGCACGATGGTATTCGGCGCGGGCGCCAAGGTGCCGGAGATCTGGGCGATGCGCCCCGCCATCGGGCGTTTCTTGCCGGATGGCGCGGGTGCCTCTCGAGCATTCGCGGTGCTGGGCTCCAAGCTTGCCGACGAGCTGTTCGGCGGCAACTCGCCGCTGGGTGCGCGCGTTCGCGTCGGAGGCGAGCCTTACCGGGTCATCGGCGTGATGCAGAGCAAGGGCCAGATGCTCGGCTTCGATCTCGACGACACGGTGTACATCCCGGTGGAGCGTGCGCTGGCGATGTTCAACCGCGACAGCCTGATGGAGATCGACCTGCTCTACGACCGCGCCGCCGACAGTAGCGTCGTGGCCGAGCGGGTGCGGGCGCTGCTCGCGCTCCGTCATGGCAGCGAGGACTTCACCATTAGGACCCAGGACCAGATGCTGGACGTACTCGGCTCGGTGCTGGATGTGCTGACCGCCGTGGTCGGCGCGCTCGGCGGGATCTCGCTGGCGGTGGGCGGCATCGGCATCCTGACCATTATGACCATCGCGGTGCGCGAACGTCGCGGTGAGATCGGTCTGCTGCGGGCGCTGGGCGCCGACCGCGGCCAGATTTTGACCCTGTTTCTGCTGGAGGCGGTATTGCTGGCCTTGGTGGGTGGTGTCGCGGGGCTGTTGATCGGCGCCGGCACCGCTTGGCTGATCGGCGCCGTGGTGCCCGCGCTGCCGACCGAGATCGCCTGGGACTTCGTGCTGATCGCAGAGATCACCGCGGCGCTGATCGGACTCGCTGCCGGCGTGCTACCGGCGCTGCGGGCAGCGGCGCTGGACCCGGTGGCGGCATTACATGATGAGTGACGCGGACCGGATCTTTGCGCGCGTTATCGGAAGTCCGCGGCCATTGCCGCGGCGGTGACCGCCAAAGCATGTTGGCGCAGCCCGATCGGCCAGACTGATGTGTTGGGCAGGTCGAATCTGGCGCTGTCGTCGGAACTCGATAAGCCGTCGGCGAGACCCGATATGTTCAGTTCAGATTCATCATGGAGATCGAGCCAATGCCGAATTGTGCCGTCGTCGTTGGGGCCGGGACTGGGACCGGCGCAGCGCTTGCGAAGCTGCTCGCCGGGGAGGGCTATTCGGTGATGCTGGCCCGGCGGGATGCGGCACCGCTCGCGCCGTTCGTCTCCGAGATCGAGCGCGACGGTGGGGCCGCTGAAGCGGTTGCCGCGGATGCGTCGGACGAAGCGCAGGTGGCGGCGCTGTTCGATGCCGCGGAGCAGCGATTTGGCACGCCGCAATTGGTGGTGTTCAATGTCGCGGGCATCAGCATGGGCAATGTCGCAGACACCAGCGTCGCGCAGTTCGACGAGATGTGGCGTGCGTCCTCACTGGGCGGCTTCCTGGTCGGTCGCGAGGCCGCGCGGCGTATGCTGCCGCTGCGCTCGGGATCGATTCTGTTCGTCGGCGCGACCGCGTCGGTCAAGTCGAGTCCGGGCTTCGCGGCCTTTGGCGCAGGCAAGCAGGGTTTGCGTGCCGTGGCCGGAAGTCTGGCGCGGGAACTGGGTCCGGAGGGCATCCACGTCGGTCATGTCGTCATCGATGGCATCATCGATGTACCGCGGGTGCACGAGCGCATGCCCGAGATCGCGGCGGCCAAGGGGCAGGATGGATTGATCCAGCCGGCGAGTATCGCCGCGACCTTGCTTTGGCTGCATCGCCAGCCCAAAGATGCCTGGACCTTCGAGCTGGACCTGAGACCCTTCAAAGAGCCTTGGTAGCCCAGGCCCTCGCTGCCCGGAGGCCACTAACGGCTGGCGGCGCGTCGTCGAACCAGTAGCGACAGCCCCTGATCGCCCCACTGCCAGCAGGCCAGCCCGGTCAGGATCACGGCCGCGCCGAGCAGGGTGCGCGCGTCGAGCAACTCGCCATTGAGGGTGCGGCCCAGCGCCAGCGCCAGTACCGGCGTGACCAGTGGGATGAGCGCCACGCGACTCGCCTGCAATTTGGTCAGTACAAAGTAGTAGAGAATGAAGCCCAGTGTGGAGCCCGCCAACGCTAGGTAGACGATGGACCAAAGTGTCCGTGCGTCGATGGAAGCGGGCCAACTGCCGTCGAACGCCAGCCAGTTCGCGACGAACAGTGGTACCGCAATGAGCAAGGCTCCCGTCGTGGTCTCGAGTCCGGGTATGCCTGCGCCGACGCGTTTGACCCAGACCGAGCTCGCCGCGTGGATGCTGACCGCTGCCAGAATGCCGGTGATGCCGAGTGCAGCCCCGCTGCCGATGCCGAGCTCACGCGCGAAGATGACCGCGAGGCCTGCCAGGCCAAGGCCGAGCCCAATCACCCGCGCGGGTGTCAGCGCCCGTTCGCCGAGCCAGATGGCAGCGAGAATGCCGGTTACGACCGGGGTCAGGCCGAACAGCACCGCGATCAGCCCGGATGGGATGAACTGCGATGCCCAGTAGACACAGCTCATCGCGCCCCAGATGCCGAGTCCGGCGGCCAAATAGGTCCGCAATGCGTCGCGATGCCAGTGCATCCGCCGTCGGAGTATCGCGATCAGCAGCAGGCAGGCGACAACGCCGAGCACCATGCGCGATGCGGCGCCGAAGAGAAATCCGGCGCCTTCACTGCTCCATTTGATCGCGAGCGGCGTCGTCGACCAGATCAGGATGACGCCGAGATAAGCCGCCGGGATGGACAAAGCAGACTCCTGTGTGGGGTTTGACCGGGCGATATCGTGATCGACGGCAGAATCCTGAAAGACTACTGCTCCGGCACCGGCCCAGCCCAATAAAGCGTTTCGGCGAAATCATTTCCGCGGCCGGGCGGTGCGTTGGTGTTCAGCTCGGCAACGGCATCAGTTCAGTCAGGCCGCCGTCGTTCTTCGCGTCGACTTTGCCGTACAGATCGTAGAGGGCGGCTTGCAGCGCTTCTTCGATGACCGGGTGATAGAAGGGCATGCGCAGCAGGCGACCGACTGTCAGGTCTTGCTCGATACACCAGCACAGCAGGTGCGCCAGATTCTCGCCCTTGGGGCCGATCATTTCGCCACCCAGCAGTCGGCCGGTGGCCTTGTCTGAATAGACACGCAGAACACCTCGGTTCTTGCCCATGATCAGCGCCCGGCCGACGGGCGCGAATCTGATTTGGCCGATCGCGGTGCTGTCCGGATCCAAGTCGCTGAAGCGCTGCCCCACGGCGAAGATGTTCGGGTCGCAGAAGTTGATGAACAGCGGTGTCTTGCGTCGGAAGCGCTGATGCTGGCCATGGGCCGCGTTCCATCCGGCGATCCTGCCCTCATCGCCCGCCTCGTGCAGAATCGCGCGCTCGCCGTTGACATCGCCGGCGATGAAGACCGAGAGGTCCGCGACCTGCATGCTGTTGCGATCGAAGCTTGGCAGGCCGCGATCGTCCAAAGGCACGCCCAGGTTCTCGAGCCCGAGCCGCTCGATGTTCGGGACGCGGCCGATGCTGCACAAGACCTTGTCGACCAGCACGCTCTGCTCGCCCGCGGTGACGCGTAGCTGGTCTCCCTCTTCGACGATCTCCGCGGCCTCGCCGAGGTGCAGCGGGAATTCCTTGCCGATAATCTCGATGGCGGCCTTGTCCACCTCGGGGTCGGTGATGCCGGCGATGGTTTCCAACTGATCAAAACCGGTCACGGCCACGCCGAGCCGATGCAGGCTCTGCCCCAATTCCAGGCCGATGGTGCCGAGTCCGATCACAGCAATGGATGCCGGCAGATCTTCGAGCTCGAACAGCGTCTCGGTGGTGAGGATACGCTCGCCGAACTCCTGCCAGGGCGCCGGAACCATTGGTCGCGAACCGGTCGCAATGACGACAGCGCCCGCGCGAATGCGCTGTCCTGCCACTTCGAGCAGGTCGGGCTCGATGAAACGGGCATAGTCCTGGATAAACTGGTCCTCGGGCATGTCGTCGGTGCTGTTCGTCAGCACCCGGTCGACGAAGGTGTCGCGAAGGTCTTGCACGTGCTCCATGGCCTCCGCGGCGTCGAGGGTCAGCGCCTCGTGGCCGTCGACGCCGTACTTGCCCAGATGGGTACGCCGGTGATAGTCCTCGGCCACCTGGATCATGGCCTTGGATGGCATACAGCCTACGCGTGCGCAGGTGGTTCCGGATTCGCCTCCATTGATGAGCGCAAAGCGCTTGCCGGCCTTGCGGACCTGACCCATGGCGTTCAGCCCGGCACTGCCGGAGCCGATGATGGCGACGTCGACGTTGCGTTCTTCCACGTGGTTCTCCTAACTCGGGTTGGATTGTTCAACTGGTGCTGCCAGCGATTCGAGACCAGGTGATAGAGGGCAATTTACAGCGGCTGCTTTCTCCGCTATTTTAGGCGGCTTTTGGTCGCGGGGAACTAGGCCGGTTTCGTCGGCTCCGACCTGGGCCGGCTACTGCCGGGCAGGCGCGATAGACGGTTCTCGATCATCCGCGGCAAATGATACCGACTCATGAGGCCGTCTTGAGCTCCTCCGCCGACATATCCTCCGCCGACATCGGTTCGATCGCGACGCTGCATTTCAGCGTCGCACCCGGCGGCAGTCTGCATGGGCGTCTGCGCGTGCCCGGTGACAAGTCCATCTCCCATCGCGCCATTATGCTCGGTGCCATCGCCGACGGCGAGACCGAGATTAGTGGTTTTCTGGAAGGAGCCGACAGCCTCGCCACTGTCGCGGCTTTTCGGGCCATGGGCGTGGTCATCGATGGGCCGACGGGCGGCCGCGTGCGCATTGCGGGCGTCGGGCTGCATGGGCTGCGCGCACCGGCCGGGGACCTGGATATGGGCAATTCCGGCACTGCCATGCGTCTAATGAGCGGCTTGCTGTCCGGTCAGCGCTTCGAGACGACGATGAACGGCGACGCGTCGCTATCACATCGACCCATGCGCCGGGTGACGAAGCCACTTGGGAGCATGGGCGCCCGCATCGAGACCACGGAGCAGGGCACTGCACCGCTGCGTATCGCACCTGCCGGAAGGCTTGCCGGCATTGACTACCGCATGCCGGTGGCAAGTGCCCAGGTCAAATCGAGCTTGCTGCTGGCCGGTCTGTACGCGGACGGCGAGACCTGCGTCAGCGAGCCGGCCGCGACCCGCGATCACACCGAGCGCATGTTGATGACGCTCGGCTACGATGTGCGTCGAAACGGGAGCCGCGTTTGTCTGACCGGTGGCGGTCGTCTGACCGCAGCGCCCATCGCGGTGCCGGCGGACATCTCGTCCGCGGCATTCTTTTTGATCGGCGCCAGTATCGCCCCAGGTTCGGATCTGACGCTGGAGCAGGTCGGTATGAATCCGACCCGGATCGGGGTCATGAATATCTTGCGTGCCATGGGCGCGGATCTGAGTATCGAGAACGAGCGCGAATTTGGCGCGGAGCCGGTCGCGGACCTGCGCGTGCGCGCAGCCCCCCTGCGCGGCATCAGGATTCCGCCGGACCAGGTGCCACTCGCCATCGACGAGTTCCCGGCGCTGTTCGTCGCTGCCGCCTGCGCCGATGGAGAGACGCTGTTGACCGGCGCCGAGGAGCTTCGGGTGAAGGAGAGCGATCGCATCGCGGTCATGGCCGAAGGACTCAAGGCCCTTGGTGCGCAAGTCGAGGTGCTTGAGGACGGCATCCGAATCCAGGGCCGCGGCGACGCGGCAACGGTCTTTGGCGGTGGGCGCGTGCATAGCCATGATGACCACCGCGTCGCGATGTCCTTCGCGATGGCGGGACTGCGCGCGGCCGGTCCAATCGAGGTTCGCGATTGCGCCAACGTGGATACCTCTTTCCCGGGCTTTGCGGCGCTGGCAGTCCGGGCCGGGCTCATCATCTCAGAGCAGACGTCATGAACGACGAAGCCTCGGAACCAATTCCTGGCAGGCTCGCGCCGCGCGTCCCTGTCATTGCCATCGACGGTCCTTCGGGTACGGGTAAGGGCACGATCGCGGAGGGGCTCGCGCAACATCTGGGCTGGCATGTGCTCGACAGCGGCGCGCTCTATCGCTGCCTGGGGCTAGCCGCCGAACGAGCCGGGCTGGATCTGGATCGGGGTCCGGAGATGGGCGAACTGGCAAAGCGCGTCGAGATTCGCTTCGATGGCGAGCGCCTGTTGCTCGATGGCGTTGACGTGACCGAGGAGATTCGTACCGCGGAGGGCGGTGTGCGCGCGTCGCGGGTCGCCGTTCATCCCGAGGTGCGCGATGCGCTGTTGTTCCTGCAACGTGCCGCGGCGCGCCCGCCGGGACTGATTGCCGACGGGCGCGACATGGGATCGAAGGTATTCCCGGATGCGATACTCAAGATCTATCTCAACGCGAGTCCCGAGGAACGCGCGAATCGCCGCTATAAACAGTTGAAAGACAAAGGGATGGATGCTAATCTCCGCGACCTTGTCAAGGAGTTGCGCGAGCGCGATGCCCTTGACAGCAGCCGCGCGCACAGCCCACTCATCATCGCCGAGGGTGCCGTCGTCATCGATTCGACAGCATTGTCGATATCGGACGTGCTCGTGCGCGTGGTCGCGGAGGCTCGGCGTGTCCTGCCGGACGCGGCCAAGATCTCTCCTTAAGAGACCAAGACAGGTCGACGGGCGTTCCGTCGGCTATATTTTTTACTCAACCCCTTAGTTTCGAAGGAATTGGCTTCATGGTGAAGTCGAAATTCGAGTAAGGGCCAGGCACTAAGCCGGGAAATCTTCAACCCATGACCGAAAGTTTTGCCGAGCTCTTCGAAGAGAGCCTTAATACCACGCAGCTCCAGCCGGGTACCATCGTCACCGGCGAAGTCGTCGCCATCACGTCGGATGCCGTGATCGTCAACGCCGGTCTCAAGACCGAAGGCATCATTCCCCGCAGCCAGTTTCTGTCCCATGACGGCGAGCTGGAAGTGGCCGTCGGTGACGACGTTCAGGTCGCGCTCGATGCGGTCGAAGACGGATTCGGTACGACGCGCCTGTCGCGCGAGAAGGCCAAGCGATTCGCGGCCTGGGATACGCTGGAGAAGGCCTTCGACGACGGCGACACGGTCAAGGGCATGATCAACGGCAAGGTCAAGGGCGGCTTTACGGTCGAGCTTGGCAGTGTGCGCGCCTTCCTGCCGGGTTCTTTGGTTGATGTTCGTCCCGTGCGTGACACCGCCTACCTCGAGGGCAAGGAGCTGGAGTTCAAGGTCATCAAGCTCGACCGCCGCCGGAACAATGTGGTGGTGTCACGTCGAGCCGTGGTCGAAGAGGAGTACAGCGCCGAGCGCGAGCAGTTGCTCGAGAAGCTGGAAGAAGGGCTCGAGATCCAGGGCGTGGTCAAGAATCTGACCGACTACGGTGCCTTCCTCGACATGGGCGGCATCGACGGTCTGTTGCACATCACGGATATGGCTTGGCGCCGCGTCAAACACCCATCCGAAGTGGTCGATATCGGCCAGGAAGTGATGGTCAAGGTGCTCAAGTTCGACCGCGAGCGCCAGCGTGTCTCGCTCGGTCTCAAGCAGATGGGCGAGGACCCATGGGTGAATATCTCGCGCCGCTATCCGGAGAGTACTCGGGTGTTCGGCAAGATCACCAACATCGCGGACTACGGCTGCTTCGTCGAGATCGAAGAGGGTGTCGAGGGTCTGGTGCACGTCTCCGAAATGGATTGGACCAACAAGAACATCCATCCGAGCAAGGTCGTGTCATTGGGCGACGAGGTCGAGGTCATGGTGCTCGATATCGACGAGGAGCGCCGCCGCATTTCGCTTGGCATTAAGCAATGCCAGAGCAATCCCTGGGACACGTTTTCGGCCACCTTCAAGAAGGGCGATCACGTCAGTGGCCAGATCAAGTCCATCACCGATTTCGGCATCTTTATCGGTCTCGACGGCGGCATCGACGGCCTGGTCCATCTGTCCGATATCTCCTGGGACGAGAATGGTGAAGATGCCTTGCGCCGATTCAAGAAGGGCGACGAGGTGGAGACCGTCGTGCTCTCGGTCGATCCGGAGCGTGAGCGTATCTCCCTTGGCGTCAAACAGCTCGACAAGGACCCTTTCTCCAACTTCGTCGCGTTGCATGAGAAGGGCAGCTTCGTCAACGGCACCATCACCGAGGTCGATCCAAAAGGCGCGACCATCGATCTGGGCGAAGGCGTCGAGGGTTACCTGCGTGCCTCCGAGATCTCTCGCGACCGCGTCGAGGACGCCCGCGCAGTCCTGAAACAGGGCGAGGAGGTCGAAGCGAAGTTCATGGGCGTCGACCGTAAGAACCGCACGATTTCGCTATCGATCAAGGCCAAGGATTTTGCTGACGAGCAGGCGGCGATCAAGGGTTATGCGCGCGAAGCGCAGGCTGGCACAGCGACCCTCGGCGATATTCTCAAACAGCAGATGGAAGAGGCTGCCAAGGACTGACGGTCTGCTCAAGTTGCAGTCTGCCCGTTGTAGTTCGGATCGGGTCCACGGCCACGGCCACGGGCTGGGTCCGGCCCGACTCCGTATCGCAGGCATATCCCTATGATGAAATCAGAGCTCATCGAGACCCTCGCCGAAGGCCAAAGCCATCTGGCCTATAAAGATGTCGAACTAGCGATCCGCTGTATCCTGGAGCAAATGAGCGGTGCTCTTGCCACCGGGGATCGCATCGAGATACGCGGCTTCGGCAGCTTTTCACTCCATTACCGGCCGCCGCGGGTTGGGCGTAACCCCAAAACCGGTGATTCGGTGGCCCTGGCAGGCAAACATGTGCCGCACTTTAAGCCCGGCAAGGAATTGCGCGACCGCGTCAACGAGGCATACCAGGAAGAACTCGCCGGCCTCGAAGCAGGTGCCCCGAAGGCGGCTGCCGGCGCTCGCTGACCAATCCCACTCCGTCTCTCAACCGAAGCCGACTGCCCCCAGTCGGCTGGTTCTCCTCTATTTGGTCGGTGGCCCACCGGCGATGCGGGTGATTTCGCTGCTCCGTGGTCGATGCGTCCGATGAGTGTCGGAAACGGCTCAGAATCCGATTCCACCCGATTCGCTTGAGTTACCTGCGATTTCGTTGAATCGCGTCTTCCTAGTCTGCACCCCAGTACCCGGCGCAGGCG